>JAUNHN010000237.1 GCA_030523915.1 Capnocytophaga sp.
TTTTCTTAATTGATATTTTTACGAGAAGAACTAAATTCTAATCCAATTGGAGTTTTTTAGAGTGCCTTTGTTTTTAATTTTTCCATTTTTCCTCAGTTCACTTAGATAATTTCCTATTGTATTTTTCTTTTGAGTTTCAGACAAAACTTGAGGTAATTTATCCCAAAGCAAATCATCTATATCTCTTCGGTTCATTTCTTTATGCTGTTCTATGGCTTTAAGAATTAAGTCTAAATAATATTGTTTGTCAAAACCTTTGTTTTTGGTATAATCGGCTTTTAGACCCGCTTTTTTGGCTATTTTTTGGCTAATGAAATAATTAGGTTTTCGTCCTTCTATAAGTTTTTTTGAGCGAAGATGTTTTTCTTCTACTTCATTTAAAATTATTTTCTTTTGAACTTTATCTAACATAATAATTTCTTCAAGCATCAATTCGTTGTTTTGAGCCAATAGTCGGGCATAGTCCATATCCAAAATTTTTCCTTGAAGAGTCATTTTTACTTTATTATCCGAAAAATCATAATCAGGCATAGGGAAAAATCTTGCTCTCTGAAAATTAAATATTTTCTTTATTCCACCTCCTGCTGTATCTACCATTTTGAGATTAAACATAGCATTGGCTAAAAAACGATTGCGATAATATTCTTCGGGAGCGTCCTGTATGACTACTTTTTCTATATTTTCAGGAATGAAATTTCCGTGGTTACTGAAAATCAATTGGTCTGGCATTTCTATCACATTAATTCTTGCCATTTGTGTATAATCCTGATGGGCAATACAATTATTAATAGCCTCACGAATTGAAAATGGTTCGTACTGCTGTACTTCGGTAGGAAAAATAGTTCCTTCTTGTAAATAGCGGTATTTTAAGTTTCTAATTTTAGCAAAAACTTTTTCTACTGAGAGTAAAAATGGCATACCAAAAATTTCATAGTCTAAATCGTTGTTTTGGGCATCGAGCAGTTTCCAACGAATTTTTATTTCCGAAGGATTTAGATAGTGTTCGGCTTCATCTTTACCTAAAAGTATCAGAGCGGTACGCGTGATTTTCCCCTTTATGGTTATTTTTGCTTTATTTAGGAACTGTATATTGTCCCAAGTTTGGAGTTCTTCGTATTTATCAGGGAATTTCTCTCCGAAGTTTTTACGAGCCAGATTAATAGCTTCTGTATCTAAGTCCTCTATGGAGGCATCTTCTATAATTTTAGCACTCCAATCCTCTTTTATGTTTTCATTGCGAATTCGCTCTGTTTTTTCAATATTTAGTGCAACAATACTTTCTCCATTTCGTGCATAGTAATGTCCGTCAAAGGCTATGGGAATACCTTTCGGAGCAGCCGGAATCTGAAAAAGTAATACTCTACCTTGTGCTTTTTTTACTTCGTGAATTTCAATAAAAGAAATAGCATTGGTGGTTTTATTAGCTATCTCGTTTTTTAGACTTTGTAAATCTTTTTGATTATGTCTAAAATTTGTACCAACAATATTTTTAGCATCATCTACTCCAAATATTAGCCACGCTTCGTTTTTCTTTTGTAGATTAGCCTCGTTACTTAATGCCGAAAAATACTTTCCTAATTTAGAAAACTCAAAAGTTTGTTTAGCTTCTTTAAACTCTATAATCTCATTTTTCGAAGAAAAATTGAGTATATTTTCTAATATTTCTTCAATGTTCATCATTTATAATTATTAATTATCAGGTATTAATTGTTAATCAACCAATTATCATTCATCATTCATAATTGTTCACAATTCTTTTAAGTTTTTCCACGGCGGTCATTATATTGGTGGCTTTTTCTTCTATGTTTTCC
>JAUNHN010000062.1 GCA_030523915.1 Capnocytophaga sp.
CAAAAGAGGGATTTATAAGAATGAAAAAATGATTTGAAAAATACAAATTTTGGGTAATGTGCAAAATAAAGTACTCAGTGGCGTACGGAAAAATGAAAATTTGGATTTTTAGTTAAGTATATTTGGTGTTTTTGAAGGTTGATAATACTAAAAAAATATTTTTTTTCGATTTATGTCAAAAAAAATATTTACCTTTGTCCAACTCAAGAGCTTTTTTGCATGGTTTTTGTGTAACAACTTACCTCAATTACACTAAAAATATGAAAAAAATAAAGTATTATTACGACCCTGAGACATTATCATACAAGCGAATCATTAGCCGCAAACGAACAAAAATACGCAATATATTTTTGTTTTTAATTGCTGCAGCTCTTTTTGGTTCGCTTACGATGTTTTTAATGGTAAATACACGTTTTTTTTATACTCCGCGTGAAGTTTCATTACAACGTGAAATAAAGCATTATGAAACTAATTATCAGATTTTGAACAAAAAAATGGAACAAATGGAAGACGTTCTGTCGAATATCCAAGAACGTGATAACAATATGTATCGGTTGTATTTTGAGGCGGCTCCCATTCCTGAAGAGCAACGCAAAAGTGGTTTCGGAGGAGTGAATAGATATGAGCATTTAGAAAATTACGACAATTCAAAACTGATAATAAGCACAACCAAGCGGTTGGAAATTCTGCAAAAACAATTAGTAATTCAATCAAAATCATTAGACGAAATTGCAGGGCTTTCCAAAGAAAAAGAGAAGTTTTTGGCATCAATTCCTGCTATTCAGCCCGTAGATAATAAGGATTTGACACGAATGGCATCGGGTTTTGGTTGGCGAAATGACCCTTTTACCAAAGCACGTAAGTTTCATAATGGAATGGATTTCACAGCTCCGCAAGGAACTCCCATTTATGCAGCGGGTGATGGAGTGGTAACTCGTGCAGATGATACCGCATCGGGATATGGAAAGCATATTCGTATTGACCATGGTTATGGTTATTTGAGTCTGTATGCTCATTTGTACGATTATAATGTAAAAGTAGGTCAAAAAGTAAAACGAGGCGACCTTATCGGAACGGTAGGAAGCACGGGACGTTCACAAGCTCCACATTTACATTATGAAATTATCAAAGATGGAGAGCATATCAATCCTATCCACTTCTATTACGGAAATCTTACACCCGATGAATATGCCGAAATGCTACGAGTTTCTACACAAGAAAATCAATCGCTGGATTAGATAAATCAAGCATATTTTGCAATAATTTTTTGTGATAGAAAAATCTTTTTAGGCAAAAGTCTTTTATGAACGATAAAAATAGTATATTTGCTTTTCGGATTGTGAAAACATTCAATGATGAATATTTATTTACCTGAAAAATTATATTATACAATAGGCGAAGTTGCAGAGGCTTTCGGTGTGAATACCTCATTGATTCGTTTTTGGGAAAAGGAATTTGAAATCATCAATCCTAAGAAAAATGCCAAAGGAAGTCGGAAATTTTCCGCCGATGACGTAAAAAAACTGCAACTTATTTATCATTTGGTAAAAGAACAAGGTTATACATTAGAAGGTGCTAGGCAAAAACTAAAAGAAGAAAAACAAAAAACACTGTCCAATTACGAAATAATTGAAAAATTGGAACGCGTAAAACAGATTTTAATAGATTTAAAAAAAGAACTTTAATTTAATTTGTACGAAAGATGAAAAAATGGTTACCTCTTATCATTATTGCGGTTGTAGTATTTCTGATTGTTCAATGGGGAATCGGAATTAGCAACAAAATGGTAGAAATGAGTGGAAATGCTCAAAAACAATGGGCAAATGTAGAAAGTGCGTATCAACGCAGAAGCGATTTGATTGGCAATTTAGTAAAAACGGTGCAAGGAGCAGCTGATTTTGAGCGAGGAACACTTACAGATGTTATCGAAGCTCGGGCAAAAGCTACAAGCGTAAACATCGATGCTTCTAACCTTACTCCCGAAACAATGGCACAGTTTCAAGAAGCACAATCGGGATTGTCATCAGCATTATCAAGGCTTTTGGTATCGGTAGAGCGTTATCCTGATTTGAAAGCAAACCAAAACTTTTTGGAATTGCAATCGCAAATAGAAGGTACTGAAAACCGAATCAATGTAGAAAGAAACCGATTCAATGATGTGGCAGGGAATTACAATATTTATATCAAAAAATTTCCGAATAGCATTATCGCAAACTTTGGAGGGCATCAACCGATGACGCTTTTCAAAGCACAAGAAGGTGCAGAGAAAGCACCAAATGTGGAATTTAATTTTAAATAAAAACAAATGCCTGCTCGTATTTTTCTAACATCACAAGAGGAGCAAGAAATCATAGAGGCTATCCGTCAGGCAGAACAAAATACTTCGGGGGAGATTCGTGTTCATCTGGAGGATACATCTTCTATCCCGCCGTATCATCGTGCCAAAGACATTTTTGTTAAATTAGAAATGCACCATACTGCCGACCGAAATGGAGTTTTGCTCTATTTTGCAGTCGATGACCATGCCTTTGCTATTTTTGGTGATGAGGGTATTCACAAAGAGGTTCCTGATGATTTTTGGGAATCAACCAAAGATATTATCACACATCATTTCAAAGAAAGTCAATTCAAAATAGGCGTCATAACAGCAATTAAGAATATTGGCGAAGTGTTAAAAACGTATTTCCCTTACCAAATAGAAAGCGATATAAACGAACTTCCTGATGAAATTTCAAAGGAAAACGTTTAGTATAAAATACTTTTTTCAAAAAGCAAGAAGTGAGACAAACTCGCTTCTTGCTTTTGTTTTTAATCATCACCACTTCAAATTGTTTGCTAAAAAACAAAAAAGGTTGTCTTTATAGACAACCCTTCAGTAACCATAAAATTTCAAAATGTGAAAATGTTTTGGGTGGAATACCGGGCTCGAACCGGCGACCTTCGGAACCACAATCCGACGCTCTAACCAACTGAGCTAAAACCACCATTTTGTTATGCGAGTGCAAAGGTATAAAAAGTTTTTTATTTACAAAAAAAATTGATTGTTTTTTTGTGTTATTGTCAAAGAAAATTTTATAATCGTAAAATTAGTAAACCTTTCGTGTCAAAAGCAAAAATATTATTTTTTAAAAAAAGCAACAAATAATTTCGGTTTGATATTTTTATTTATATTTGCAATCATTCAATTCTTTTTACTTTTATGGAAGAAAACACCCCACAAGAACAACAGTCATCAGGCGAAAGCATCATCAAAATTACGGGAATGTATGAAAATTGGTTTCTGGATTATGCTTCGTACGTAATTTTAGAACGTGCCGTCCCTACAATTAAGGACGGTTTTAAGCCTGTACAACGGCGTATTATGCACAGTCTCAGAGAATTGGAAGACGGCAGATACAATAAAGTAGCCAACGTTGTGGGGCATACAATGCAGTATCACCCACACGGTGATGCCAGTATTTCTGATGCGATTGTGCAAATCGGGCAGAAGGATTTACTTATCGACACACAAGGAAACTGGGGGAATATCCTAACGGGCGACCGTGCAGCAGCTTCACGTTACATTGAGGCTCGTTTGACCAAATTCGCTCTCGATGTGGTATTTAGCCCCGAAGTAACTGAGTGGCAAATGAGTTATGACGGACGCAAAAAAGAACCCGTCTGTTTGCCAGTGAAGTTTCCGTTGCTTTTGGCTCAAGGTACAGAAGGAATTGCGGTGGGCTTGTCTACCAAAATATTACCACATAATTTTGTGGAATTATTAGATGCTTCGATTGCTCATTTGAAAGGAAATTCTTTTGAATTATACCCCGATTTTCCTACGGCAGGGATTATGGACGTAAGCAATTACAACGATGGGCAACGCGGAGGACGCATTCGTGTACGAGCCAAAATATCGCAAATAGATAAAAGTACGCTCCGCATTACCGAAATCCCGTTTTCGACCACCACCGATTCGCTTATAGAATCCATTCTGAAAGCCAACGAAAAAGGAAAAATTAAAATCAAAAAAGTAGAAGATAATACCGCTGAAAATGTGGATATTATCATTCACTTACCACCAGGAACATCGCCCGACAAAACCATCGATGCCCTCTATGCGTTTACGGCTTGTGAAACCTCAATTGCTCCGTTGGCGTGTGTTATTGAAGATAATAAACCGCTCTTTTTGACCGTTTCGGAAATTTTACGCCGTTCTACCGATAACACCGTACATTTGCTCAAAAGCGAATTGGAATACGAGTTGGCAGAATTGGAAGAAAAACAACATTTCTCTACGTTAGAAAAAATATTCATTCGTGAAGAAATGTACATCGACTTTAAGCTATATTCCGAAAGAGAAACCCTTTATCAGTATTTGCGAGAGCGATTTGAACCCTTCAAAGAGCAACTCATAAAAGAAATCACAGATGAGCATTTGCAACGTTTGACGCAAATCCCGATGATACGTATAACGAAGTTTGATACGTTCAAAGCCGATGAAAATTTGCTCAAAATCGAAGCCGATATTGAGGAAATCAAAAACCATTTGGCAAACCTTATCGATTATGCGATTAATCACTTCAAACGCCTGAAAGACACCTACGGAAAGGAACGCGGACGCAAGACCGAAATTCGTCCGTTTGACAATATCGAAGCGACCAAAGTGGTGGTGCGAAACATCAAATTATACGTCAATAAAGCCGAAGGTTTCGTAGGGACATCGCTCAAAAAAGATGAATATATCGGCGATTGTAGCGACATAGATGACATCATTGTTTTCACCGAAAGTGGTATGATGAAAGTGGTGAAAGTCAGCGAAAAAACATATATCGAGAAGAATATTATCCACGCAGCCGTTTTCAAAAAAGACGACAAACGAACCATTTATAACGTTATTTACAAAGATGGGCAAACGGGATTTTCTTACATCAAACGCTTTAACGTAACGGGCATTATCCGCGATAAGGAATACGAATTAATTCCAAAGCATAAAGACTCTAAAATGCTGTATTTCACAGCAAATCCGAACGGAGAAGCCGAAATCGTAACCATTAATTTACGCCAAGTGGGAAGCATTCGCAAACTGAAATGGGACGTAGATTTTGCCGATACGATGATAAAAGGACGTGGTGTGAAAGGAAATTTGGTGTCAAAATTCCCAATTAAGCGTATAGAACTCAAAGAGAAAGGTGTATCAACACTAAAACCGCGAAAAATATGGTTTGACGACATCGTAAAACGTTTAAACACAGACGGAAGAGGCAATCTGCTTGGAGCTTTCAAAGGCGATGACCGATTGCTGTTAATCGCCAAAGAAGGAAACGTCAAAACCGTAATTCCTGACCTGAGTTTGCATTTTGAAAATAACCTTCTCATTATGGAAAAATGGATTCCTGAGAAGCCTATTTCGGTAATATATTATGATGGCGAAAAGGAACGCTGTTTCGTGAAACGCTTTGTGATTGAGAACGAAAACCGAGAGGAACTTGTCATCACCGAGCATTTGAAATCGCAAATGTTATTCGTTTCATCGGATTGGCGACCGATGGCTGAGGTGGTTTTCGTCAAAGAAAAAGGAAAATCCGATAAGGAAAATCTGCTTGTGAATTTGGAAGAATTTATTTCTGTAAAAGGCATCAAAGCACTTGGCAATCAGCTTACTACCGATAAAGTGAAGGAAATCATCACCAAAGAATCGCTTCCGTATGAAGAAGCTGAAAGCATTGAAAATACCGAAGAAGAACTCGGCGATGATGAGATTATCAGCCAAGGCAGTGAACCAGACGGAACACAAACGGAATTGGAGTTTTAAAATTTTATTTGAAAAATAGATACGTTTATTGAAAAGTAGTTTATGAATAAAAATATTTTGCTAACGTTACTTTTTACTTTCTGTTGTGGCTTTCTTGTGGCACAACAGAATAGAGATTCTATTGTGAATTATCTTGCTAACACAATCAAAAACAGCAAAATATACGCCAGTAAGAAAGAAGCAAAAATCAATTCCTTAAAGGAACTTTTGACGGATAAAAATCTGCCTATTTCGGAAAAATATCACATTCATAATAAATTGTATGAAGAATATCAGAAATATAAAGTAGATTCGGCTGTTGCTTATTTGCTGAAAAACAAGGAAATAGCATTGGCTTTGAACGAACCGAAACTTCAAAATGAAGTAAATATTCATCTTTCGCAGTTATATTCTGTTAAAGGAATGTATGTAGAGGCGTTGGAATTGCTTAATTCTATTGACCGAAGTGTTCTAAATGCAGAGACTTTTCCGCAATATTATGATTCGTTTTATTCGTTTTACAGCCATTATGGGCAAAGCACTAATAACGAAGCCTTTTTTAAGAAAAGTAATGATTATCGTGATTCTATTTTGCTGAGTCTTCCGCCTGAAAATATTAATTTTCAGATTGAAACGGCAATTAAAAACTTCTATTCCTCACAGAAAGACCTTTCGGAAGTTCAATTTCAGAAATTATTAAAAACTACTACCGATAAAAATCCTGAACGTGCGTTAATTGCTTATTTTTTAGGAAAAATTCATCAGGAAAAAAAGAATCCCAAGTTGCAAGAAATGTATTTTGCAATGTCTGCCATTACCGATATTCAAAATGTGATTAAAAATAACGCTTCGTTGCAGAGCTTAGCAGTAACTTATTACACTACGGGCGACCTTGACAAAGCCTATCAGTTCATTAAAATGGCGATTGAGGACGCTATTTTCTGTAATGTTCGCCACCGAGCCGAAGAAGGAGCTTCGTTTTATACCATTATCAATACGGCATATCAGCAAAAAGAAGAAAAACAAAAGCAGACTTTGCAAATATATCTTGCTTTAATTAGCGTTTTGTCATTGGCACTTATTGTGGCGTTGGTGTATGTGTTCAAGCAAATGAAAAAATTGATTAAAATTCGTAAAGAATTGCGTTACAGTAATATACAACTTGCCGAGCTGAATACCGAACTGTCAGAAATTAACCAAAATTTGCAGGAAGTAAACCACATCAAGGAGCAATATATTGCTCATTTTTTCAGTTTGTGTTCAGCAAATATAAATAAATTAGAAAATTACCGAAAGTTGTTATACAAAAAAGCCAATAGAAACCAATATGATGAATTACTTAAGCTACTAAAATCCAACACGATAGAAGAAAAAGAAGTAGAAGAATTGTATCATAATTTGGACACGATTTTTTTGAGTATTTACCCGAATTTCGTAAATGAATTTAACGATTTACTTCTAGAAGAAGAGCAAATTATCCCGAAAAAAGGTGAGTTACTCAATACGGAATTGCGTATTTTTGCGTTAATTCGTTTGGGTATTACCGACAGTAACAAAATTGCTGAATTTTTGCGTTACTCGCTCCGCACAGTATATAATTATCGTACCAAAGTCCGCAACAAAGCCAAAGGCGAACGCGATGAGTTTGAGGAAAAAGTAAAAACCATCGGGCAGTGGAAATAGCTAACGAATTAGTCTGGGAACAATTTTGAGTGTGAAACTATAAAAAATTCTGTACAATTCGTAAAGGAAAAATAATTGCTTTACATGTTTTTGATTATTCCGTTTTCAAAAGAAAAACAAACGAAAGGAGTCGAAATTTTAAGGTTTCGACTTCTTTTTTATTTGCATTTTTAGTACTTTTTTACCCTTTTTTTTGAAGTTAATTTATTAAATTTCAGTTAAATAAGTTTTTGTGTTAGTACTTTTATTTTGCATGAGAAATTAGGTGTGTATATTTTTAGTAATTTTGGAATGTGAAAGAAAATAGTTTCTTTCCAGATGAAAGAAGAGTAACAAATTAATGTTTTATTTTTATGAAAGTATTAAAAAAACACGTATGGTTGAGTTTCGTTCTGCTACTTATGGTAGTTTCGCTTCAAGCACAAAACTACAATCAAGTAAGAGGAACGGTAAGTGATGAACAAGGAATGCCTTTACCGGGCGTTTCTGTGGTTATTAAAGGAACAACCAAAGGAGTATCTACTGATTTTGATGGTAAGTATGAGTTACAAGATGTACCACAAGGTGCTACTTTAGAATTCTCGTATGTAGGTTTCAAAACTGTAGATATAAGAGTAACATCAGCTACTGTCAATGTAAAAATGACAGAAGAAGCACAAGAACTTGAAGAAATTGTTTTGGTAGGTTACGGAACTCAGAAAAAAGGCGATGTAACTACTGCAATTACTTCGGTTTCAACCAAAGATTTGAATGAACGCCCATTGGTTTCGGCAGCTTCTGCCATTCAAGGACGAGCCGCTGGGGTACAAGTAATTCAGCCAAGTGGGCAACCAGGGGCAGCTCTTTCAGTGCGTATTCGTGGGAATACTTCTATTAGTGCTTCCAACGACCCACTTTATGTAGTTGATGGAGTGCCTGTGCAAGACATCAGTGGGCTTGCTCCTACGGATATTGAGTCGATGCAAATCTTAAAAGATGCCTCATCATCAGCAATTTATGGTTCGCGTGCTGCCAATGGAGTAGTGCTTATTTCTACCAAACAGGGCAAACAAGGCGAAGCCAAAGTTTCTATTAGTTCTTATGTAGGTATGTCGCAAATTACCAACAAAATCGAGTCGCTTAATGTTGCTCAATATAAAGAATTGATGGACGAAACCCAAGCCGTTACTTTGCCAAGTGGACTTACAGATGTAACGGACTGGTATAAAGAGACTTACAGAACTAGCTTCAATCGTAATTATCAAGTTTCTATTTCTGATGCCAGCGAAAGAACCAATTATTATTTATCAGCAGGTTATACCAAAGACGATGGTATTATTCGTACTTCATTCTTTGAACGATACAATGTGCGTTTGAATTTGGAAAATAAAACCAAAAAATGGCTTACTTTGGGAGCGAATTTGTCCTATTCTGATTACGCTTCAAACAATATCATTTCTGGACAAGGTTCTAACCGTGCAGGTGTAGTGCTTTCGGTAATCAATACACCTACTTACGCACCTATATGGAGTACAACACCAGGGCAAGAAAATTGGTATTATAACAATTTCTACGGAGTGAATATTACGCATCCTGTGGAAAATATTTCACGAAATGCTGATAATATAACCAAAAACAATCGTTTTATAGGTAGCGGTTCGGCTACAATTCACTTCACTGATGCTTTGAAATTCAAATCCACTTTTGCTATTGACCGATTGGCTTATAAAAGCACAGGCTGGCTTGACCCAATAGCAACCGCTTGGGGGCGTCAAAACTTCGGAACAGCTTCCGATGACCGCTCTACGACCACTTTGCTTACTTTTGATAATATTTTGACTTTCGACAAAACTTTCGATAAGCATTCGTTATCATTATTAGCAGGTACATCAGGAACTACTTCAAAATATGACCAGAGTTATATTGCAGGTTCGTATTTTTCTTCTTCGGATATTAAAACCTTGAATGCTGCCAACAAAATTGACCCAAATGCAACCAAAACTTACGCTTCAGAGTGGGCGATGATGTCTTATTTGGGTAGAATTTCATACAATTACGACGGAAAATATCTTTTAACGGCTAATTTCCGTGCCGATGGTTCTTCAAAATTAGCACCAGGCAAGCGTTGGGGGTATTTCCCTTCGGTTTCTGTGGGTTGGAGACTTTCCCGAGAGAATTTCCTAAACGATGTAGCATGGCTTTCCGATTTAAAACTTCGTGGAGGTTGGGGACAAGTAGGTAACCAAGCAGGTATTGGACCTTACGGGCATTTGCTTCTTTATAATATCACTCGACAAGATTGGTGGAGCAATACCAACGCTTATGTAACGATAAACCCTACGAGTTTCTCTAATCCTGATTTAACTTGGGAAACTACTACACAAACCAACATCGGATTGGACATCGCTTTATTTAACAATCGCCTTTCTTTGACTGCCGATGCCTACCTAAAACGAACAACCGATTTGCTAATTAATGTGCCACTTCCTGCCACTTCTCCTTATCCGTACGTATATAGAAATGAAGGTGAAATGACCAATAGAGGGCTTGAATTTGGTATCAATAGTCAAAATTTCGTAGGTGAAAACTTCAATTGGAATACAGCATTTAATATTTCTTTCAACCGAAATAAATTAGAAAAATTAACGCTCCAAAAAGTGTATTACTATGCCCAAACTTCTGAGAAAACTAATGAACAAGTGGTTAGGATGCAAGAAGGAATGCCTTTGGGACAATTCTGGGGGCGTATCAGCGAAGGAGTAGATCCGCAAACAGGGAATATCGTGTATCGTGATATAGACGGTAATGGAAATATCGATTCTAACGATAAAACATTTATTGGCGACCCAAATCCTGATTTTACTTTTGGTTTGACAAATGATTTTTCATATAAAAATTTCAGTCTAAATATCTTCTTACAAGGTTCTTACGGAAATGATATTTATAACGCTTCGCGTATAGAAACTGAAGGTATGTATGATGGTAAAAACCAATCGACAGCCGTGTTGAATCGTTGGAGAACCGCTGGGCAAGTTACTGATATTCCGAGAGCCTTAAAAGAATCAGATAATATTTTTGCTTCTTCTCGTTGGGTAGAAGATGGTTCATACTTACGTGTGAAATCGGTAACGCTTTCTTATAGCGTACCAGTAGAGTCTTTGGAAAGATTGGGTATTCGTAAAATCCAACCTTATTTTACAGCACAAAATTTATTTACTCTTACCAAATATAAAGGTTTTGACCCAGAGGTAAACCAATTCACAGGCAATGAACCTATTTTCGGAATTGATTGGGGAACTTATCCACAAACGAAAACCTTTATTTTCGGAATTAATGTTGAATTTTAAAACTTGATTACAATGAAAAAATATATTTCAACTTTCGTTATGTCATCTATACTACTGGCTTCGTGTAGTTTAGACCAAGACCCTATTTCGGATTATAGCCAAGCGAACGTCGGAGAGAACACAGGTTCAACTTCTTTTACTACAAAAGCTGAAATGCAAGCCGCTTACGACAATATGTACACATATATAAAAAACAGCGGACAAACATTTTGGGGGCTTGATTTTGAGGTTAATACCGAAACGCGTTCTGATAATGCTTATGCAGGAACAACCGATTTTCCCATAGCTGCCATAGAGAGAAACATTCAAGACCCCTCTAATAGTAATATTACCCGCGACTGGAAAGGCTATTTAGCAGGGGTGTCTCGTGCAAATGTCGTTATCGCCAATGTAGATAGCGTTCCCGATGCAACCCTTACCGATGCCGAACGCAAACAGTGGAAAGCTGAAGCACAAATATTGCGTGCGTGGATGTATTATGATATGGTGCGTTTTTGGGGAGAAGTACCACTACTTCCTGCCGTAAATGTACCTTCTATTGCTTCTTTTGAAGAAGTTACTGCCTTGCTTTATCGCGAAAGAAATTCTGTGCAAGATGTTTATGCCGATATAATCAAAAATTTGGAAGAAGCCTTGCCGTATGCTCCTGCCGTAAATAGTGGTAACAAATTCCTACTGAGCCGTGCCGTAGCTAACGCCCTTTTGGCTAAAGTATATGCTGAAATTCCTGTTCGTAACTATGCCAAAACCATTGCACATTGTGATGCTGTAATTGCCGACGGATTTTCATTACTTCCTGATTATGCCGACCTTTTCCAACTTAATGATGCGAAAACAGATGTGAAAGTACGCAATTCTGTCGAATCCATCTTTGAAATTTCCTATCAAGGAGCTTATATGTGGGTAGGAACAATTTTAGGAAAGAATTATTTGAATGCTAATGATAAAATTACTTGGGCAAGATGGGTTGCTCCTTCTCGTGATTTGATTGCTGCTTTTGATTCTGAAAATGACAACATACGCAAATCACAGGCTATCGTCTATGAATCAGTAGGATACGAACATTATTATGATGCAAACAATTATCCATTTGTATACAAATTGCGTTCTAACTTGAATAGTATCATTAAATTGCGTTTGGCAGATATTCTTCTTTTAAAAGCAGAAGCCTTAGTTGCTACAGGTAACTTGACCGATGCCGCGACATTGGTAAATCAGGTGCGTACCAGAGTGAATTTACCAGCACTTGCTTCTAGCGTAACATCTTCGGCTGATGCTATGGAAGCAGCTGTTTTGAAAGAACGCCGTTTGGAATTAGCTTTTGAAGGACACCGTTGGTTTGATTTACTTCGTTCAGGAAAATTAGTTGAAACAATGAATACGCTCAACGCACGAGATGCAAAGCGTTTGCCTATGAAAACATTTACAGAACAAACCACTTTGTATCCTGTACCACAATCTGAAATAGAGTCCAATCCTAAACTCACTCAAAACCCAGGTTATTAAAATGATTCGCATTTTTTTATCATTTATATTTTGCTTGTTGGGGTCAGTTATATCGTGTACTGACTCCAAGTCAAGCGAAAACACGAAAGAAACTCAAACCGATACCACCCAAACGGGCGAGAAAGTATCTGTTTTGACTTCTACTGGCAACCGTAGCCAAAGTTTTGCAAAGCTAACACTTGATTTAAAAACGAGCAACGAGCAAACTGCTATCAATATTTTGCTAAATCCTGCCGAAAAGTACCAAACCATTTACGGATTCGGCTCGGCTATCACAGGCTCTACTTGTTACAATTTGCTAAAAATGAGCAAAGAAGACCGACAAGCATTCCTTAAAGAAACCTTTTCAACCACTGAAGGATTAGGGCAGAGTTACATACGAATTTCTATCGGATGTTCCGATTTTTCGCTGAGCGAATACACCCTTTGCGACAAGAAAGGCATTGAGAATTTCGCCCTTCAATCCGAAGAACTTGACTATGTAATTCCCATTCTGAAAGAGATTTTGGCTATCAACCCTGCCATTCAGATTATCGGTTCGCCTTGGACAGCTCCGCGTTGGATGAAAGTAAATAACCTTACCGAGCTAAAACCTCACAATGAATGGACAAGCGGACATCTCAACCCCAAATATTACGAAGATTACGCTACGTATTTCGTAAAATGGATTGAAGCGATGAAAAGCCACGGGATTAAAATAGATGCTATTACCATTCAGAATGAACCGCTGAATCGAGGAAATTCGGCTTCAATGTTTATGGGCTGGAAAGAACAACAGGCTTTTATCAAAACGGCGTTAGGAAAGGCTTTCCGTCAGGCGGGAATCAGTACCAAAATCTATCTGTTTGACCATAATTTCAATTATGATAATATGGCTGACCAGAAGGAATATCCGCTGAATATTTACCAAGATAGCGAAGTAGCAGCGATGGTTGCTGGGGCGGCTTATCACAATTACGGTGGACATTATAGTGAACTTTCCAATGTACATTCCAAACGCCCTGACAAGGAGCTTATTTTCACCGAAACCTCTATCGGGCAATGGAACGAGGGGCGTAACTTGGAAAAACGCTTGGTTGAGGATATGGAACATATCGGAACGGGATTGCTGAATAATTGGTCGCAGACGGTAATTGTTTGGAACTTACTTTTGGACGAAAACGGAGCTCCAAATCGCGAGTTGGGTTGTAAAACCTGTTACGGAGCAGTTGATATTTCTTCCGCCGATTACAAAACGATGACCAAAAACTCACATTATTATGTTATTGGGCATCTCGCATCGGTGATAAAACCCAATGCAGTACGCATCAAACATACGCTTAGCCAAGCATCGGGAGTAGATTGTTCTGCCTTTGAAAATACTGACGGGACTTATGCTGTTGTTCTTTTCAACAAAAATACAGAAAATACGCCTATTACCATCGGTGATGGCAAAAGACATTTTACATATTCCGTGCCAAGTAACTCGGTGGTTTCTTTCCGTTGGAAATAACTTTATTTTATTACAGATTTTGGGTTAAGTCATTTTGTTTAGCTAAATTCTGCCACCGAAAAGCGTAAAGTAGTTTTACTTAATAGAATTATGATTGCCGATTTTGGTAAAATAGAATAAATTGAAGCAAATCAGCGGCTATTTTTGGAGAAATAAAATGATTTTACGTAATCTGTATGCTGTTTTTAGTGAAATAAAATAATTTAATGTAAATCATATGACAGATTTTAGCAAAGTAAAATAGTTTGAATCAAATCTGTCTGCTGATTTTAG
>JAUNHN010000238.1 GCA_030523915.1 Capnocytophaga sp.
TGAAAAAGAGAATTTACATAAGTATCACACTTTTAGCCTTTTCGGTGCTATCCAATAGCCTACGGACGGGGGTGTATTTTATGTATTATCTTTTAGATTCGGAAGGTTTTATCGAAGAATTTTGCGAAAACAAATCTCAACCCGAATTACATTGCGACGGAAAATGTAAACTCATAGACGTATCATCGTCTGAAAATCAAACTTCTACCGATTTTGACTTTAAAGAACTGAAAGTTGATTTTAATTGGATAATTCAGCAAACTATTTCTTACCATTTTTTTAATACCGAAGAACAGACGACACACATTTTTCATTATAAAAACCCTTTTTGGGAAAAAATTCACTTTAATATTTTCCATCCTCCTGTGTAAATATTTTACTTTCAAATAGTTATACAAAAAAACTATTCATTGAGCTATTATTTTGTAGTAGCTCTGGTGTTTTATGCTTTCACCTAATGAATTATAAAAATTAGGCATTTTTTGTTAGGCTGAGTATAGGCAATACGAAGTATGTGTATCTTATCTGGCTGAGTATAGTCCGCACTGTCAGGCTGAGCATAGTCCACGAAAGTGGAGTATGTCTATCGAAGCCTTATCATCACGGGGCTTCGACTTCGCTCAGCCTGACAAAACCTCAGTCTGACAATCCTCAGCTTGGAAAAACAGAATTCATACTTCACAGTACGAACTTTTTTAGCCTGACAAATAAAAAACATTTACAAACGAAAAAATTTTTTACAATGAAAATAGTATCTTATTTATCAATCGTAGCACTACTTTTTGTTGCTTGTTCAAAAGATGGCACAGAAACTCCCAGTGATACATCACAAGGTACAGTTCCTGCCACGCCTTCTGCAACTCCTACCCCAAATAGTGAACTGACAGAAGTGGCTAACTTTACAAACGATGATAACCACAAAATATCAATAAAAACCTTCAATGGGAAATTATATGTAGGTTATAACGACATTTATGTAACCATTACCGATGCTTCTGGAAACGTTTTAAAACCAGAAAAAATCACGTTTTCACCAATGATGCGAATGTACAAAGAGGCTGGTAATCGCAATGAAATCAGTTTCTCACATTCTTGTCCGCATACTGCCGATTTGGCTTCGGTAAGTGAAAATCGCTATCGTGGATACGCTATTTTCCAGATGAATACGGGCGACACAGGGCATTGGGACGTTTCGTTTAGCTATACATTAAGCGGAAAAGAATATCAAATACAAGAAAAAGAAGTAACCATTCTGGCACAACCGAAAAATCATCATCTGAAAGTGAAACGTTTTATAGGAAAAGATAACGCTACGTATATATTGGCGTTAATCAGCCCATTAGAACACGTTAACGGGAAAAATCCTAACGTAGTGGCGGGATTGTTTAAAGCCGAAACGATGATGTCTTTCCCTTTGGTAAAAGGCTTTACACTGAACTTAGACCCACGTATGCCGGGGGCTGATATGCGAAATCATTCCACACCTTTTGAGGATTTTAAAGAACAGGCTGACGGTTTCCATACCGCAACGATAAACTATTCAATGACAGGATATTGGGAGTTGAATTTTATCATAAAAAACAGCTCAGGGGAAGTCATTGCAGGTACAGAAGTTCCTAAAACTCCGAAAACACCCGCCGAATACGATGCTGTTAGTGAACTTTCTTTGCGAATAGACATCGAAAGATAACGTAGAAGCTCGACACCTAATTTCAAAATTTTCGGTCGTGTTATAAAAAGTATGATAATAGTTCCGATTGTCAGGCTGAGCATAGTTCGCATTGCGAAGTATGTC
>JAUNHN010000239.1 GCA_030523915.1 Capnocytophaga sp.
ATTTCATTGACCACAGCATTAATTGAATTTTGCATAATCTATTGTATTTGAATGGATTTTATAAAATTTTACCTCAAAAAATTAATCTTCTTTGCGACAAATTTAGCATCGCTCAAAAAACCTTTATTAGTTCAAGAACCTACCAGTTTTTGAAAGCCAATCGGCAATATAGTCGTAAGTTAGTTTTATGGTATCGCCGTATTTTTCATCTATCGGAGTAACGATATGGCTCGCCCCTTCAATAAATACAATATCCTTATCGGTACTTTTAGCGTTTAGATAAAGCTGTTCGGCGTTTAGATATTCCCAATTCCCCGTAAGCCCCACCGTAAGGAAGGGAACATTAATTCCTTTTACATTGGAAACTGGACTGGTATGCGTAGATTCCCAATCAATACCTGTAAAACCCGTTTCGCCAATAGAAAAATCATCTCCTACCCGAATGGCAAACATCGGCAAAAAGCGTTGTATTGTGGAGCGTAAAGCCATAGAATATTGTTCATCTATTTGTTTTAAGTTCTTTGGCGAACGCGTAGTTCGTACGATTTCGGTGGTAATGCTACCGTCTTTATGTACCAATTTCCACGCTTGATTGGTGCGAGAAAGTAGGCTTACATCTTGGGAAAATAGTTTGTTATTCATTCCCATATAATTGGCTGCTGGTACTATAAATGGCTCATCATCAGCGAAGTTTCCTAAACCTTTCTCTATAAGTTTTTTTCGTTCCAATGCCTTTTTTATAATATCATTGTTACGCTTGGCAACTGCCTTGAAATAGCGTTGTTTGAACTTGGCAGAAAAAGTAGCCCCTTTTGAAGTCATTCCGTTTTCTGGAAGATATAGATTGAGGTTGGAATGGCGTTTCATAGCCGAATTTTCATCAGAAATAGCAGGGTCAAGACTTAGCAAATACATCGTAGACATACCATAATTGGCATCAAGAAGTATGATACCATCGGCTTTTGGTAAATTGGCTAACTTATCGGAGCAAGGGACGATTTTGTTGGGCGTTTGGCAGACTTGTACGCCATTTTCGGCAATATTTTGATAGGCGGAAAACATAGAACCGCCTCCGCTATGCCCCAATAATACGACCTTTTCAATCCCTTTGCGGTCTTTTAGGTATTTTACAGCCTTTCCGATTTCGGTAATTGCTCGTTCAAAGTCCAAATCGTTCCCTGAATATTTACTTGCCGAGTTGTTGGCATTTAAAACGGTGTATCCTCGCTCGGAGAGTTCCTTTCCTGCCGAAAACTGGGTGTAATCGCCCTCGGCATGCATTACAAGTAGGGCTATTTTACTTCGTGGGCTTTCAGTTTTAGGCTCGTACAATGCTCCTACTACGCCCTGTCCGAGCAGTACAGCCTTAGGTTCTTGTGCATTCATATAGTTTGAAAATAGGGCTAAAAATCCCAATACAATTATGTTTCTTTTGAAAAATTTCATAGCTTTTTATTTAAAAAATTAGACATAAATATGTTTTTGCTTATTGTTTTTAAATTACTCAAATTCAACCTCTTTTAGTATGTTTTTTGAGCAAAATCAAACATAAATTTTTAATCGTAACTGTTGTTTTGGTTTTAATAGTTTTTCTTAATGTTTTCATTTTTTTGAAGTTTAAGCCAATGAGCAATAAAATTAGCTAAGTTAATAAGGCTTCCAATCGTCAGTGCTTAGAAAATTTATGCCCCTAATATTGCCCTTTTCAATCTCATTTTTAATTACCTCATCACATACTATTAAGTGGGTTGATGTTTCATCGTGATAACATAAAAAGAATGGATTGTTACTCA
>JAUNHN010000240.1 GCA_030523915.1 Capnocytophaga sp.
AGTGTAGGTTTATTTGATGTTTATCAAGGCGATAAACTTCCTAAGGGAAAGAAAAGCTATGCAGTTAATTTTATTCTTCAAGATGATAATAAAACATTGACTGATAAGCAAATAGACAAATCAATGCAAAGTTTATTACAGAAGTTTGAAGAAAAATTAGGGGCAAGTCTACGCGAATAAGCATAAAGCCGCCCTATAACTTTTCTGAAGTTACGAAAAATCATAAAAAAGTAGTGCATAAATAATAAAAAGAGGCTATCCAAAACTTTTCGGATAGCCTCTTTGTTTTACTTAAATGGGTCATCACCATAAAAACCTTCTTTGGTTCGTTCAAATCTTAACTTGCCTCCTTTTAAGGTTTGTACTTCAAAATAATCGTCTTTTATTTTGAGAATTTTATATTTCCAAATGTCATCTTTTATTGCTTTTCCTCTGTCAAAAGGTTCTGTAAAAGGATTTTTGGAAAGAAATATATCAATTTCATAGTTTAAAAATAAATATATTTCTGGAATATGATGCATACATTCGTAATTGTAAATTATGGTTAAAAAGTCTTCAACTTCTTCTTTTTTTATAGTAAGATGAGCTTTTCCATATTTATCTGTAAGTATATGATTTTCACCTGCTCCTTTTGTAAGAAAAACCTGTGAGTTGGGTAAGGGATTTTTATCTAAATCATATACAGTAACATTTATATCAATGGAATCTTTATAATTAACATACGATTTACTTATATGATACCCAGAGAAAGGAATTTCTGTCAAGTCAAAATTTAAAATCAGGCTGTCTTTAGTTAAAGAATAATGACCTTTTCCATATTTTTTAACACCTAACTCTCCTACATCGGCATAATCAAAAGTACCATTAGAATGAAAATGATACCAATTAGAATTACTAATAAATCTTCCTTCGATTTTTTTCTGTGAGAAAACAGAAAAACTTATTGCTAAAAATAAAACAGAGAACACTATTTTATTTACATTTTGTGCCTTTTGCATTTTAAAAAGTTTAGATTAAGGCAGTTTAAAAGCGAACCGCCTTTGTTTTGCTTAAATGGGTCATCACCGTAAAAACCTTCTTTGGTTCGTTCAAATCTTAACTTGCCTCCTTTTAAGGTTTGTACTTCAAAATAATCGTCTTTTATTTTGAGAATTTTATAACTTTGCATAGCATCTTTAATAGCCGTGCCAACTAAATAATCAGATGTTTTTGATAAGTATACGTCTATTTCATAGGAAGAATTAAATTTGATATCAAACATATATGTACATTCTTCATAAATTACTTGAATTATACTTTGCTCTTGATTTTTTTGAACATTAAAGGTTACTTCTCCTTCTTTATTAGTAGTTTTTTGATCCAAAAAACTGCTTTTCTGAAATACTAAAACTTGTACATTTTCCAATAGTTTTTTATCAAAATCAAAAACTTTTAATTTTAAATAAACAATATCTTTAAAATTAACATACGGTTTTGATATATGATACCCTTGTAGTCGAATTTCTGTTAAATTGTAGTTTAAAATTAGGCTGTCTTTCACAAGTTTATAATATCCTTTTCCGTAATAACCAATTCCTAATTCTTCTACTTGTCTATATTCAAATGTATCGTCAGGATTAAATTTATAAAAATCAGATGCTTGATGATATCGTCCTTCTATTTTCTTCTGAGAAAACACAGAAGTTTGCACTACTAATAATAGTATAGAGAACACTATTTTATTTACATTTTGTGCCTTTTGCATTTTAAAAAGTTTAGATTAAGGCAGTTTAAAAGCGAACCGCCTTTGTTTT
>JAUNHN010000063.1 GCA_030523915.1 Capnocytophaga sp.
ATTTCATAATCAATATTTTTATTTGTTAAATGAATTTTTTTGGTTTTGTTTTCTGGGGCAAAGATACAACGCTAATACGCAATGTTTTTGCGGTGGTGAGCCACCGAGGCAATTTTTTTTCACCTCAGCCTTTTGGGAATTTTCTTATTTGTTTATTCAAATTAAAGGAAGGCATTGTCTTTTTACTATTGTTTTAATTTTTTTTGTGATATGTAGGGGCTAATCGCAATTAGCCCAAAATATATAAAAGGGCAAATTGCAATTTGCCCCTACAATGTATCTATATAAATAAAGGCATTGCCTTTACACACTTACCCCAAAAAGATAGCCGACAAAGGCAGAAAGTCCCATTGCGATTGTTCCCCAAACGGTGATGCGGAAAACGGCTTTTGTGATGTTCGCTCCGCCCATTTTCGCCGAAACTACGCCTAAAATCGCCAAAAATATTAGGGTAAATCCGTATAAACCGTATTCCATACTTTTCACAGGGAAAAAGAGGGTTATAAGGAGCGGAAGTACGCCTCCGATAACAAACGAAGCCCCAGAAGCCATCGCCGCTTGTAGGGGATTTGCTTGGCTTATCTCGTTGATTCCCAACTCATCGCGAATGTGAGCTTCTAAGGCGTTATGCTCGGTGAGTTCCTTTGCCACTTGTCGTGCGGTTTCCTTTTTTAAGCCCCGTTTTTCGTAAATTTGAGCCAACATTTCCAGTTCTTCGTTGGGCATTTCGGCAAGTTCTTTGCGTTCGCGTTCTATATCGGCTTTTTCGGTATCGGTTTGCGAACTCACCGAAACATATTCGCCCGCCGCCATAGACAACGCCCCTGCCACCAGCCCCGCCACGGTAGCCAACACAATAGGCTCACGCGTAGCACTCGCCGCCGCCACGCCAATCGCCAAGCTGGACACGGAAATAATGCCATCGTTCGCACCCAAAACCGCCGCCCGAAGCCAATTACTTCGGTGTATGTAATGCTTTGATAAATAGTCTTCTATATTCATTTTTGTCTAATTTTTAATTATTTTTGACTACGGATTTCTGCAAATATAAAAACAAACATACAATTTTTTATATTCATATTACAAAATACTCTGTAATTTCCAGCGAAATCGGGAAATTATTTTCTAATAGAGGCTTCGACTTCGCTCAGCCTGACAGCGAGTTTAAAAATGAATTCCTCTCAAATTCGTGGTTTTTATTCTTAAAACAAAAAAATTATCCTTCGTCAGTTTTTTCCTTGGCGTATCTTTATTTATCAAGCCAATACATTTCTTGACAGATAATTTTTTAATCAGAAAAAATATACTTCTACTGACCACAACAATCAATTCTAATTTTACAGAAACCAAATGAAGGACAAAATGTTATTAGTATAATGAACGAACATTTACCCAAAAATATTCCGAAATCCGTAGTACGAATGGGCGATTTTTATAGTGATAATTGAGACGATTATATTTTCATATTAATATAAAAAAGGAAATCATCTATGTTTTTCAATGGCTTTTATAAGCTCTTTTGCGTAGTTTTGGGTTGCTTTTTCAAGTTCAGCAGAAGGCATTGCCGAGAATAAAAACAAAGGTTTTTGCCACTTACCACCGATTACTTCAAAGGTTTCCTGAAGCGGTAGCAAATAGGATTCTACCTTGTTTTTGGACTGGGAATAAGCCTCCTCTGAGCCACCAGCGGTGATGGATAAAATTACTTTTTTGCCCTTGAATTTGCCCGAAAGAGCATTGCCTTCAAAGAAGTCAAAAATCACATCGTCAATCCATTTTTTCAGCAGAGCAGGAGTAGAATACCAGTAAAACGGAAACTGCAAAACAAGTATATCGGCTTTTAGAACTGCATTTTGTTCTTTTTTTATATCTATCTTATAATCAGGGTAAAGCCTGTCCAAATAATGGAACTGCACGGAGTTTCCGTAACTTTTCTCCAAAGCGTTTAAAATGGCTTTATTGGCACTAGACTCTTTTAAATTTGGGTGTCCCGAAATGACTAAAACATTCCGCTCTTTTACATTTGTAACAGACTGAGCCACAGCTTGAAAATTCATCATAAAAAATATTAAAATTAAATAAAAACTTTTTGAGAAATTCATAATGTTTAGGTTTAAAAAAGGTAAATAAAAAAAGTGAAATAATATCATTTAATCTTGTTGTATTTTTAATTTTTTTGCAAAGACAAAGTTAATTATTTTTTCTGAAAAAATGCTTAATTGATTAAAAATAAAATAGATGAAGTTTTTTCGGAAAAAAATAAAGAATTTCGTATGTTTCTCACTTTTTTATTATATCTTTGTTTCCTTAAAGTAAATTGAATATTAATATATGAGTAAGATAGAATCTTTTAAAGAAAACATAACTAATGGCTACATCTGTAAAGGAGATTACATTACTTTGGGAGGAGCAATTTTTGAGGGGCAACCTATTGAAAATACATTGGTTAACCTTCCTTTGAAAACTTTAAACCGACACGGGCTTATAGCAGGAGCTACGGGAACGGGAAAAACCAAAACGTTACAAGTAATCGCCGAAAATTTATCTAAAAACGGTGTTCCTGTACTATTAATGGACTTAAAAGGTGATTTAAGCGGATTGGCAAAAGCAGGAGAAGAAAAATCCTTCATTGTTGAGCGTCATAAAAAGATAGGAGTGCCGTTCACACCGCAAGAATTTCCAGTAGAATTACTCACTATTTCTGAACAAAAAGGGATACGGATGCGGGCTACGGTTTCTGAATTTGGTTCGGTGTTGCTATCACGTATTTTGGATTTGAGTGATGTACAAGAGGGTGTTTTGGCGGTAATATTTAAGTATTGTGATGACCACAATTACCCGCTTTTGGATTTAAAAGATTTGAAAAAAATATTACAGTTTGCAACGGAAGAAGGTAATTCGGATTTTGAAAAAGAGTATGGAGCGATAGCCAAAACCTCTACGAGTGCCATTTTACGAAAAATTGTGGAATTAGAGCATCAAGGAGCGGAATTGTTCTTCGGAGAACGTAGCTTTGAACCGGCAGATTTGCTAAGAACCAATAGTAAAGGAGAAGGATATGTGAATATCATTCGCTTGACAGATATTCAAGACCGTCCTAAGATGTTTTCTACCTTTATGTTGAGCTTATTGGCGGAAATTTACTCGACTTTTCCCGAAGAAGGGGATTTACAAAAACCAAAATTGGTTATTTTTATTGATGAAGCTCATTTGATTTTCAGTGAAGCATCGAAAACGTTGCTTAACCAATTGGAAAATATAGTAAAATTAATTCGTTCTAAAGGTGTAGGACTTATTTTCTGTACTCAAAATCCAACAGATGTGCCAGATGCAGTACTTTCACAATTGGGAATGAAAGTGCAACACGCCTTAAGAGCTTTTACTGCTAAGGATAGAAAAGCTATCAAATTAACAGCTGAAAATTACCCAATTTCGGAATATTATAACACTACCGAAGTGCTAACATCATTAGGAACTGGGGAGGCATTCGTAACCGTTTTAAACGAAAAAGGAATCCCGACACCTTTAGTAGCAACGATGCTTAGAGCTCCTATGAGTCGGATGGATATTCTTTCAGATGAAGAAATTACTTCAGTGGTAAATCGTTCCGAATTGGTTCGAAAATATAACGAAGTAATTGATAGAGAAAGTGCTTATGAATTGTTAAATAAAAAAATAGAAGAAATTCAAAAAGCACAAGAGCAGGAGCAAAGAGATAAACAAACCACTACCACTCAAACAAGACAAACACAAAGTTCAAAACGTTCTGGACAAAATCCACTTATTAAAATGTTAACAAGTGCTACCTTTATGCGTGGTGTTTTAGGAATTTTAAACAAAGTAATTAAAAAATAGAATGTACAAAGAGATGAAATTTGTACTGAGGAGAAATTAATAAAAAGTTTGATAATGAGAAAATATATTGTAATAATATTGATTTTTATAACAATTTTATCGTGTAATAAGACTGATAATAAATTTTTGATAACGAAAGATAGCGTAGGAGTTTTACATAAAAATGCACCTATCCAACAATTAGATTCTATTTATGCAAAAGATTCGGTGGTAAATACTACTTTTGAGGGAGAACTTCGTTATGCGAGTAACGAGCGAGTTATTGTCTTTGAAAAAGGGGGAAAAGAATTGCTCGAAATCACACCTGTACTTAATTCTAAAGACCAAAAAGTGGTAGAAAGTGTACAAATTTTAGACCCTCGTTTTGCTACTGAAAAAGGAATTTCGTTAACAAGCACGTATAAAGATATAAAAGAAAGGTATCCTGATTTTGAAATAGAACAAACTCTTAAAAGCATACTGATTACACCAAAAGGAGAAAATATTTATTTTACGATTGATAAATCGGGATTGAAGAGTAATAATTTTGGATTGTCAGCCGAAATCACCAAAAATGACATCGAAGATAGTGCTAAATTATCACGAATTACAATTAATTGGACTTTGTAGCAAGTAGCAAGGCGATGAAAAGTACACGGAAATTATCATTAAGTATTATAGGAGGAGGAAATGTGGCTTTTCATTTGGCAAATACTTTGTGGAATGATGATAGAATAGAAGTGAAGCAACTTTGTAATAGAAGTGGCTTCACTTTTGATTTTGAACATATTACGACAAGTAAAGTAACGGATTTTAGTCAGTTAGAGCTTGTAGATATTTGCATCATCGCCGTAAAAGATGAAGCCATAACAGCGGTATCTGAACGTTTGCCTTTTGGGGATACATTGGTAGTACATACCTCAGGAAACACTGATATTAACGCTATTAGTTCGAAAAATAGAAAAGGTGTTTTTTATCCATTGCAGTCTTTTTCAAAATCGGTTCCTGTTGATTTTCAGAATATTCCTATTTGTATTGAAGCTCAAAATAAAACTGACTTGGAGAAATTACATATTTTAGCTTCAATTCTCACAACAAAAATATATGAAATAAATAGTTTTCAGAGAAGAATATTGCATATTTCGGCAGTTTTTGTTAATAATTTTACGAATCATTTAGTTACTTTGGGAGAAGAAATATGTAGAGAAAATAATATTCCTTTTGAAATATTAACTCCATTATTGATGGAAACTTTTGAAAAATTGCAGAAAATAGCTCCTTTTGATGCCCAAACAGGACCTGCTCGACGAAGTGATATACAAACTATTGAAAATCATTTAAAATTATTACAAGGAAGCAAAAAAGAAATTTATAAAAACATAACAAATTCAATATTAGATACTTATGGAAGAAAAAAGTTATAAAGAACATTTGAAAAACATAACTACTTTTGTTTTTGATGTGGACGGTGTATTCACAAATGCTCAAGTTTTGGTAACTAACGAAGGAGAATTATTGCGTAGCGTGAGTATGAGAGATGGTTTTGCCTTAAAAGTAGCTGTGGACAAAGGTTATAATGTGTGTATCATCACAGGCGGAAATAATCAAGGAGTAAAAAAACGTTTCGAAAGTTTGGGAGTTATTGATATTTTTATGTCAAAGCATCATAAATTGGATACATTTTTTCAATATAAAGAATCAAAAGGCTTAAAAACAGAGGAAATTCTGTATATGGGTGATGATTTACCAGATATTCCTCCAATGAAGCACTCAGGATTGGCTACTTGCCCACAAGATGCGGTTGCAGAAGTAAAAGCTGTGTCAAATTATATTTCACACGCCAATGGAGGAGAGGGAGCTGTACGAGATGTGATTACACAAGTATTAAAAGTTAGAGGAGATTGGGAATTTTAATTATCAAATGTACTTTAATTTGAGATAGAGGAGAAGATTTATTTTTTATAACTCAAATTTTCTGAAAAAAAATACACAGAAAATTTGAGTTATTTTTTTATTTCTAAAAATAAGTTTTTAAAATATATAAATAACTGGTGATGATTATATTATGTCAAAAATATGAAGTAAAACTTTATATTATTTTATATTAGATGTAAAATTGTTCTTTATAGTAATAAAAATATTAATTAAGTATCTGTAAATAAGATATTTATATGATAAAAAATTGAATGTTTACGTAAAAACTGACACAATGTCATACATTAATTAATTGTTAATAATATTAAACTATAACTTTATTTTTATTTTGTAAATACCTTATTTTCAATTTTTTAATTTGTTTATTAAATAAATTGTATTTCTGAATAAATAGTATGAAAAATATTTTGAAGAATTTTATTTGTTTACAAAGGAAATTTTATATTTTTGGAAAGATTTTATATTACAAAAAATGAGCAAAAATATTCAACAAAGACGAAAGAGAAAGAAGGCAAATCGGATAAAGAAAATTGAGTTGCCTCCTGGAAGTTTATTATATTTTGGCGATAAGAACAAAACAATCGACATAGATGTAATTTCATACAATGAAATATTTTTTCATAAACAAAAGGTAACATCTATGACAGAAGCCCTTAATTCTGTTTCTGAAAAAAAATGTATTTGGATAAATATCAACGGTTTAAATGATATTGAAGAAATCAAAAAAGTAGGGGAGTTCACTCGTTTACATAGTTTACTTTTGGAAGATGTATTGGATACGGAACATCGTCCTAAGGCTGAAATTCTCAATGATAATATACTGGTAATCATTAAAATGGTGTATTTTGGTAAAGATGAACAACTTATTTCAGAGCATTTGGCGTTGATTTTAGGGCGAGGATATGTGATTAGCTTTCAAGAAGCAGAAGGAGAAGATGTTTTTGAGCATTTACGTAAGCGATTGGAGATAGAAAATAGTAATATTCGCAAAAATAAGTCTGATTATTTACTTTTTGCATTATTAGATGCTGTTATTGATAATTATTTTATTGTTTTGGATAAAATAAGTAATAAAATAGAAGAAATTGAAGATGAAATTATAGCAAATCCTCGTGAAGGAATGATTTCTGAAATACAAAATTTGAAAAAAAGTGCTATTTATTTACAAAAATCTATTATACCAGTTAGAGAAATTATTAATAAAATAGAAAAAACAGACCATCATTTAGTAACTACCGAAACAAAACATTATTTTCGAGATTTGCATGACCATATAATGCATATTATTGAAAATTTGGCTACCTATCGAGATATTTTATGGGGATTAACCGATACATATATGGGAGCAATGAGTAATAAAATGAATAATATAATGCGATTATTGACCCTTATATCTACAATTTTCATTCCACTGACATTTATTGTCGGGGTTTACGGAATGAATTTCAAGTATATGCCTGAATTGGAATATAAATGGGCATATCCAACTGTGTGGGGCATAATGTTGCTAATTACCATTTGTATGTTAGTTTATTTTAAACGTAAAAAATGGCTTTAATTTACAAAAGTAAATTACACAAAACGAAATCAATTTTCAAAAACCTCAAAACTATTATCATCATAGAAAAAAACAATTTTTTTCACAGACCGCTGGTTGTTTACCTTTGTAACACTAATATTTTCTACTTCTTTGAGAGTAGGGGTAGAGGAGGGATAAATAATTACATCTTTTTCTTTTCCTTCGTCTTTTTTTACATTTGTAACAGAATGTGTTTGTTTTGCTTTTGAAGGCTCTGATTTTATAGGCTCATCATCAAAAAGATTTGTTTGCATAATTGACTTTTTTTCTTCGATTTTAGGGTTAGTATCAATTTCAGTAGGGAAGTTTCCTTTTCCTTGCGTTATCCAATGAAAATCGACTTCTGGAAACTGTTCTATCAATTTCATAATAAATTCTAAACTGGGTTTATTACGTTCTGAAAGCAAATGAGAAATACTTGAACGTTGTATATCTAACATATCGGCAAGTGAAGAAGCGTTAATATTGTAATAGTTCATCACTTCTTGTAATCTTTTAATAAAATCGGCTGTGTTTATCATTGTGGAAAATAAATTTAATTACGATTGTACAAATGTAAAAATAAAATTTTAAATATGCAAATTGTAAAAATTTCGAACAAAAGTTGGAATACACTATTGTAAACAAATGTGATAAAAAATAGTTGCATAGAAATTTACATTTGTTTACAATAGTAATTTGAAATATATAGAAAATAGTTTAATTTTGTAGATTGTTTTGAAATGATGGAAAGCACTAAATCTATTAACCGAACACAATAAAAAAATGAAACAGAAAACTTTTGTAAACAATCTATCAATGAAATATACAGATTATAAAGAATCACGCCTTTTTGGGCGTTATATAACCTTACCGATGATTACACCTTTAATAGAGGGACATAGGTTTGAAAATAAAATATTTTTAGGGAATTCAAATCAAGGAAATCCGATATATTTATATCAAATTGGTAAGGGAGCGAAAAAAATTTTGATGTGGTCGCAAATGCACGGCAACGAATCGACTACAACCAAAGCCTTGTTTGATGTACTTAACTATATGGCGAAAAATCCGTTGGATTTGGATAATATTAGTGTGTTTTTTATCCCGATACTTAATCCTGACGGGGCAAAGGTATATACACGAGTGAATGCCAACGAGATAGACTTAAATAGGGACGCTCATGATTTGTCGCAACCTGAAAGCCAATGTCTTAGAAAAGCCTACGAACTTATTCAGCCTGATTTTTGTTTTAATCTGCATGACCAGCGTACCATATTTAGTGCAGGAAAAACGAATAATCCTGCTACGGTTTCGTTTTTAGCACCTTCTTATAATGGAACGCGTGAGATAAATAATGTTCGCAAAAAGGCTATGGAAATTATTGTAGTGATGAATGAGATGCTCCAAAAACACATTCCTAATCAAGTAGGGCGTTTTGATGATAGTTTTAATCTTAATTGTACGGGAGATATGTATACTTACTTAGGTACGCCTACAATCCTCTTTGAATCAGGGCATTACCCTAACGATTATGCACGTGAACAAACTCGAAAATACATCGCTTTGGCTATGCTTGAAGCAATATCATATATAAATAGGAGAGAAGTGTTAGGGAATTATTATGAGGCATATTTTGAAATTCCTGAAAATGACAAGTTATTTTTTGATATTTTGATACGTGATGATTTTTATGGAAATACGAATGATATAGGGATTTTGTTTAAAGAAAATTTAATAAATGAAGAAATTCATTTTGAACCTTATATTGCAGAAGTAGGAAATTTGAATAATTATTATGGACATTCGGAACAAAAATTATCCGAAATCTTCAGAAATATAATAGATAGAAAAGATATTGAAAAACGGTTAGATTTAAATAAATTTAAACCTAAATTTTTATAAAAACATTTTATTTGAAAAAAAAAATGAATTTATTTTGAATATATCGAAAAAAATTATTTAATTTGCACTTAGAATTAATTAAACATTACAAATGGGAAGATTTAGGTTAGATGAAATTGATCATCAAATTTTAGACATGCTAATTGAAAACACACGTACACCGTTCACTGATATAGCCAAAAAATTAGATATATCAGCAGGTACGGTTCACGTTCGTGTTCGTAAGATGGAAGAATCAGGAATCATAAAAGGCTCTACTTTAACAATTGATTATGAGAAACTTGGCTATACATTTGTAGCTTATGTAGGTATTTATCTTGAAAAAAATCACCAAACTCAATTTGTGTTAGAGCGTTTGGTTAATATTCCTTATGTAACTGTTGCTCATATAACAACAGGGAAGTATAATATTTTCTGTAAGATTCGTGCAAAAGATACAAAACACGCCAAAGAGATTATCTATATGATTGATGATATTCAAGGAGTGTCACGTACTGAGAGTATGATTTCTTTGGAGGAAACTATCAATGACAAAAAACGATTGATGCACACGGTTTTTAAAGAACTATAATCTTGAAATGACAAACCAATAGAAAAATCCTCTCGAATTACTATATTCAGAGGATTTTTTTACGCCATATTAAGAATAAAATTTTGTTATAAGTAATTCAAATACAATGATGTTAAGAAAGACCAAATTAGAACGATTTAATGAAAGTGTCCTGAGTAAATACCAAATTTATAACGGAATTTTGATGACGCTTCCTTACGAAGAAGTACTGAAAACGGGGACTTTGTTACCACTTTTTAGTGAAATGTGTAACCGAGGTTATAATGCAAATTTATCACCAACTGAAATAGTTAATGACTTTATTAACAAGTATTTAGAAAATCCTTCGGAGAAAGAAAAAAATGATTTACTATTTCGGTTTATTCAGTATATAGAACGGCAAGTGGTTCTTTTTGATGCTATAGAAGATGCCAGCTTTACAGTAGTGAATAATATGGATGGCATCGGTACGCTTCGTAACGTTCGGGAAAAGGCTGAAGCTCAAGAGAAAACAGAGCAACTGAAAGAATATTTGCAATACACCAAAGTACGTCCTGTACTTACAGCACATCCTACGCAGTTTTACCCAGGAGCAGTGCTGGGAATTATTACAGACTTGGCTGAAGCTATTAAAAAAGACGACTTGATGACCATCAAAAACTTATTAGCACAGTTAGGAAAAACGCCTTTTTTCAAAAAAGAGAAACCAACACCTTATAATGAGGCTGTTAATTTAATTTGGTATTTGGAGAATGTTTTTTATCATTCGGTAGGTACGATATATAAATATATTTATCATAATATATTCAAAGACAATGAGATAAATAACGAAATCATAGAATTAGGATTTTGGCCAGGAGGCGACCGCGATGGTAATCCGTTTGTAACTGCTGAAATTACTCGCAAAGTGGCAGAACGTTTGCGAAGGTCGGTAATACGGAATTATTACAAAGATTTACGAACTATCAAACGTCGGATTACTTTTCCTGATGTAGAACCATTGGTTAATGAACTGGAAATCAAGTTGTATAATCTTAGTTTTCTACAGCAAGATGATTCTATTTCGCTGGAAGAATTTGTTAATATATTGAAGAAAATACGACAAATCCTTATCGAAAAATATCAATCATTATTCATCGAGAAAATAGATGATTTGTTGCACAAAACTCTTGTCTTTGGTTTTCATTTTGCCACGATAGACATTCGGCAGGATTCACGTGTACATCACTCGGTAATGAAAGATATTGCCACGACTTTAAAAGGAAAAATTTTACCAGAAAATTATGGAGAATTAACTCCCGAAGAGCAATACGAATGTCTTAAAAATGCAAAAGGAACGCTTAACGCCGATGAATTTTCAGACGAACTTACACGACAAACCATTGAAAGTGTGTATGCTGTCAAAGATATTCAAAAACTCAATGGAGAGAGAGGTGCTAACCGATATATTATCAGTAATAACCAAACTTCGCTTAATGTGCTTGAAATTTTGACGATGATTCGTTTGTGTGATTGGGAAAATCCAACGATTGATATAATTCCGCTTTTTGAAACAATTAATGACCTATCTGTTGCCGAAACAGTAATGCAAGAATTATATAAAAATCCACTTTATAAAGCTCATCTCGAAAAACGTAATAATGTGCAAATCATTATGTTAGGATTTTCAGATGGAACAAAAGATGGAGGATATTTAATGGCTAATTGGAGCATCTATCGTGCCAAAGAACAGTTAACGCGTATAGCTCGCCAAAACGGAATTAAGGTCATATTTTTTGACGGAAGGGGAGGACCTCCTGCACGGGGAGGCGGAAAATCACACCAATTTTACGCTTCATTAGGAAATACAATTGAAGCGGAACAAATTCAGTTAACTATTCAGGGTCAGACGATTAGCTCTAATTTTGGAACATTAGAATCTTCACAATATAATTTGGAACAATTACTGAGTGCAGGAATTAATAACCAAGTTTTTAACAATAGTAAAAATACAGGGCTTACAGATGATGACAAAAAAGTGATTTCGGAATTGGCACAGGTAAGTTATCAAAGCTATTCAGATTTTAAAAATCATCCGATGTTTATTCCTTATTTAGAGCGAGTTAGCACCTTGAAATACTATGCCAAAACCAATATAGGTAGCCGTCCGAGTAAACGTTCTCAGTCCGAAACTTTGAATTTCAATGACTTACGTGCAATTCCGTTTGTAGGAAGCTGGAGCCAACTCAAACAAAATGTTCCAGGATTTTTCGGTGTGGGAACAGCTTTAAAGTATCTTGAAGAAAAAGGAGAATTTGAAAAGGCAAAGCAAATGTATAAAAACTCATTGTTTTTCAGAACATTACTGGAAAATAGTATGATGAGTTTGACCAAATCAAATTTTAAATTAACTGAATATATGCGTTCCGATAGTGAATTTGGAGCATTTTGGACATTAATTTACAATGAGTTTGAGCTTACCAAACAAATGTTATTAAAACTAACGGGGTATTCGGAATTAATGGAAAATCATCAAAGCGGAAAGGCTTCAATAGATTTACGCGAACAAATGGTTTTGCCGTTATTGACGATACAGCGATACGCATTGATGAAAATCAAAGATACAAATACAGCACCTGAATTGGTTGAAATATATGAAAAAATGGTAATGCGTTCGATGTTTGGAACGATTAACGCCAGTAGAAATTCAGCGTAATAAAAATAAAACCTTATAGAAAAAGATTAAAATTCTATAAGGTTTTTATTTTAATAAATTAATAAAAAACAGTAGATTAAGGCTATATTTTAGATTTATAGTTTTGTTCTATAATTTATATTATGTAAAATAGAATATTTTCAAAATATAAAAACCGCTTAATATTCATTATTATGAACATTGAGCGGTTTTTATGTTTTTAATCTAAAATTTCACCTTTATTAATGTCAATTTTGAAACTCCCACTTCCTTTTTCACCACTGTATTTAGTATAATGTTCTGTGATAGTCCAAATATTTCCATCTTTTGATATTTTCTTGCTATTAAAACGTGTATTTTCAGGCAAAGAGCTATAAAAAAGTTTTGAATTATATTTATTAATGCTCCAAATGAGTTTATCTTCTTTTAAATTGACTCTTTTTATATCATCGTTGTTTATTATAATAAACTCTTCTGCGGTAATAGGTTCTCCATTTTCAAAAATTTCTTTACCTATATTTGGAAATTTAGTATATTCATATTGATACAAAAAATTATAATCAAAATCATATACATACGTTTTCTGTTCATTATTTAATAAATATCCTAAGTCATTTATTCTTCTTATACACAAAGGATGAAAATAAAAAGAGTCGTCAAGCGTTATATTATCAAGAAATTTAAATTTTTTATCAAAAATGTAAAGTTTAGTAGTTACAGATTGATATTCGGGGTATTTTTCTAAACCCACAGTTCCCCAAAATATTTGATCTTTGTCATTCTCACAAAACTTAGATACTACAGAGGGATAATAATCTTTTCCTTCAAAAATCTTTTTATCTCCATTGTCTAAAATTACTTCAATTTCTTTAGGTAATACTTCTTTATGTTGAGCTATTATCTTTTTATTATAACCATCAACATTATAGAAATATAATTCATTATCTTTTTTTCCTACTAAAAAAAATCTACCATCTGGAAAATAGAGTGTACTTTCATTTTCTAAATCATTTGCTATTCCCAACTCTTTTTTAAGTTTATCCATTTCTGATTCTTCTTCTGTTGCTTGTTTTGTTTTAATAGGATTATCTTCTTTTTGGGAACAACTTATAAAACCTAATATCAAAGCAATACAAAAAAAAACTTTTTTCATGAATATATAATGTTGTTTATTAAATAGTTATAAAAAATTATCTAAAACTTGGAAATTTTGCAGGATTTACTTCGTTCATAATCGCATATACTTTTTCAAAAACATCTTCTACGCTTGGTTTTGAAAAATAATCGCCATCGCTTGCGTAGGCTGTACGGTGGTCTTTTGCAGTAAGCGTTTGTGGTGCACTATCTAAATATTGATATGCTTTTTGTTCTTCAAGTATTTTTTGTAAAATATAAGCCGAAGCTCCTCCTGAAACATCTTCATCG
>JAUNHN010000064.1 GCA_030523915.1 Capnocytophaga sp.
GGCATATCCAATCCGAAAAAACAGCTATCGTAGCAGGATTATTACTCATTTTATTTTTGTTTTTAGGAAAAGAAATATTAAATCTTTTTGGAGTAACGGTAGAGTCATTTGCGGTGGCAGGGGCTTTTATTTTGTTCTTTTTGGCATTGGAAATGATTTTAGGCATCACCCTTTATCGCGATGACGAACCCGAAACGGCTTCCATCGTTCCGTTGGCTTTTCCGTTAGTGGCAGGAGCGGGGTCGCTTACTACGGTTCTTTCCTTACGTGCTGAGTATCAAGTAGAAAATATTATTACGGGAATTATTATCAATATTATTTTCGTATATTTTGTGCTTAAATCTTCCAAAAAGATAGAAAAAGCATTGGGCAAACAAGGAATTAACGTAATTCGTAAAATATTCGGTGTGATATTGTTAGCCATTGCTGTAAAATTGTTTGCAACTAATATCAAAGGACTTTTTGCTACCGAAAGCGTAGTATCATTATTTTAAAAATATACACTAATGAAAATATTTATTTACATATTATTAATACTTTCGGTGGTCATCATCGGATTTAATATTTATTTGATAGACTTTTCTAATCCGTTGGAAGGCAGGAGTTTTATAGCACTAATTTCAGCAGGAACGGCATTGATTGCTCTTTTGTTGTTGTTGATTTTTTTGGTATCAAAACGTATTCGGAGGTGATTTTTATAGAAAGGAAAGAAGTCATAGGAAGATAGGGAGAATAGGAATTAGAAAAACAATCTTTAAATAAGAAATTTTTGAATAAAAAATAAGAAGTTGATGCAAAAAGTATGATATTTTACAAAAAAAGATATTTCTGTCAGGCTGAGCGAAGCCGTATCATTATAGGGCTTCGATGACATACTTCGCAGTGCGAACTATGCTCAGCCTAACAATCGAAACTATCATCATACTTTTAACACGACCAAAAATAAAAAATAAAAAAAATCTAAATGAACAATAATCAATTAATCAATAAAGAAAATAATTTCTTCCTTTTGGCGGGACCTTGTGCCATTGAGGGAGAAGAAATGGCGATGAAAATAGCCGAAAAAATTGTATCAATCACTGAAAAATTGCATATTCCATATATATTTAAAGGAAGTTTTAAGAAGGCTAACCGCAGTCGGATTGATTCTTTCACGGGTATTGGCGATGAAAAAGCGTTGAAAATCCTTGACAAAGTAGGCAAAACATTTGGTGTGCCGACCGTTACAGATATTCACGAAATCAGCGATGCCGAATTGGCGGCTCAGTACGTAGATGTACTTCAAATTCCTGCATTTTTGGTTCGCCAAACAGATTTGGTTGTGGCAGCTGCCAAAACAGGCAAGGTGGTGAATCTGAAAAAAGGACAATTTATGAGTCCCGAAAGTATGAAACACGCCGTGCAGAAGGTAAAAGACAGCGGTAATAACAACGCTTTGATTACCGACAGAGGTACGATGTTTGGCTATCAAGATTTGATTGTAGATTTCAGAGGCATTCCTACGATGCGAAGCTATGCTCCTGTAATTATGGATGTTACGCATTCGTTACAGCAACCAAACCAAACGAGCGGTGTTACAGGTGGGCGACCAGATATGATTGAAACCATCGCACGGGCGGCTATCGTAAATAATGCCGATGGGCTATTTATCGAAACTCATTTTGACCCAACCAATGCTAAAAGCGATGGAGCAAATATGTTGCATCTTGACCTACTCGAAGGACTTTTGACGAGGTTAGTTGCTATCCGAAAAACTATTAATACATTTGATAATTAATGAATACTATTACACAAATATTAATTGCTATTGTGGCATTAGAACATCTGTATATCCTTTATATAGAGATGTTTGCGTGGGAAACCAAAGGGAAGAAATTTTTTAAATCACTTCCAGAAGAAATATTTCCAAAAACCAAAACAATGGCTGCCAATCAGGGGCTTTACAACGGATTTTTAGCTGCTGGATTGCTTTGGTCATTAGTTATTTCAGACATTGTTTGGCAGTTCAATGTAGCACTGTTTTTTCTATTTTGTGTAATAATAGCTGCTATATACGGTACAATTTCGACAGCATCACCTAAAATTTTACTCGCACAAGGAACTCCTGCTATTTTGGCTCTAATTTTCTTGTGCTTTTTCTGAAAAAATATTAACGCTTCGACTTCGCTCAGCGTGACAAGCGTCAAGCTACTATATCGCTCTGTCAGCCTGAGCGAAGTCGAAGGCTAATAATAAAAGTATATATGCTTCGATGCACATACTTCGCAATGCGAACTATGCTCAGCGTGACAAATACCAAACTGTTATGTCAGTTTATAATTCACTCTGTCAGCCTGAGCATAGTCCACAAGAGTGGAGTATGTTCATCGAAGGCTAATAATAAAATACGCTTATGTATCACAACGAGGCTCTCTCTAATCCTATTTTTGCATTGATTTCTGATATTTCTGATGAAATTTCATTGGAAAGCTATGTTATTGGCGGATTTGTCAGGGATTATCTTCTTAAACGGAAACTTCCGAAGGATATTGATATACTTTCTATCGGAAATGGAATTTCGTTAGCCGAAAAAATAGCCGAAAAGTTACCCGATAACCCAAAAGTTTCGGTGTTTAAGAACTTTGGTACGGCGATGATTAAGCATAACGGTTGGGACATTGAATTTGTTGGGGCAAGAAAAGAAAGTTATAGCACGAATTCCCGAAAGCCTTATGTAGAAAGTGGCACTTTGCAAGACGACCAAAATCGTCGGGACTTTACCATAAATGCAATGGCTTTGTCCCTTTCCAAACATAATTTTGGGGAACTTATCGACCCTTTCAACGGACTTTCTGACCTCGAAAATAAAATCATTCGTACACCGCTTGACCCAGATATTACCTATTCTGACGACCCTTTGCGAATGATGCGTGCCATTCGGTTTGCTACGCAATTAGGGTTCAATATCGAAAAAGAATCGTTACAAGCCATCGCTCGTAATAAAGAACGTCTGAAAATTATTTCCAATGAGCGTATTGTAGACGAACTCAATAAAATTCTTATTGCCGAAAAACCTTCCATAGGGTTGAAATTGCTCTACGAAACAGGTTTGCTTCATTACATTCTCCCAGAACTTATTGAATTACAAGGAGTACAAGAGCAAGAGGGGCAACGGCATAAGGATAATTTTTGGCATACGCTTGAAGTGGTTGATAACATAGCCCAGCATACAGACGACCTATGGTTACGCTGGTCGGCTTTGTTACACGACATCGGAAAAGCTCCCACCAAGCGTTTCGACAAAAAAAATGGTTGGACATTCCACGGACACGAATTTCTCGGTAGCAAAATGGTGTACCATATTTTCAAGCGATTACGAATGCCACTAAATGAAAAAATGAAATATGTACAAAAAATAGTACGTATGAGTTCACGGCCTATCATCATTGCAGAAGAGATAGTAACGGACTCGGCAGTAAGGCGTTTGGTTTTTGATGCGGGGGAAGATTTTGAGGATTTGATGACGCTTTGTGAAGCCGATATTACAACCAAAAATCCCAAAAAATTCAAACAATATCACGATAATTTTCAGATAGTACGCCAAAAAGTAGTAGAAGTGGAAGAAAAAGACCACATTCGCAACTTTCAACCTCCGATTTCGGGTGAAGAAATAATGGAAATTTTCAATCTGAAGCCTTCTCGGGAGATAGGAATACTCAAAGATGCCATCAAAGAAGCTATTTTGGAAGGAAAAATCCCCAATGATTATGTTGCAGCCAAGGATTTTATGTTTGAAAAAGCAAAAAAAATGAAGTTGGTGGAATAAAAATAAATTGGTATATTGTCTTTATTTGATAGGCTTAAATTATCTTGTTTTGTGAGTAACTAATTTTATTTGTATAAAAAAAGCTGTCTTTTTTGGACAGCTTCTTGTTTTATTATTTAGATATTTAAGCGTTATTAAGCATAATAGGCATAGCTAACATTAAGACTTTTTCTCCTGGGTCTAAGCCGTCTAACGGAGTTAGAATTCCAGCTCTGTTGGGCATAGACATTTCGAGCATTACTTCGTCAGAATCCAAATTGTTAAGCATTTCGACCAAGAAACGTGAGTTGAATCCTATTTCCATATCATCACCTTGATAATTACACGTGAAACGCTCATCAGCTTTATTACTGTAGTCTACATCTTCTGCCGAAATTTGTAAGTCTGAACCAGCAACCTTCAAACGGATTTGGTGTGTAGTCTTGTTTGAAAAGATAGAAACGCGACGTGCCGAACCTAAGAATTGACCTCTGTTTAGCGTTAGTTTATTAGGATTCTCTTTTGGGATTACGGCATCATAGTTTGGATATTTACCATCAATTAATCGACAGATGTACTCCATTTCATCGAAAGAGAATTTGGCATTACTTTCGTTGTATTCGATAGTTACTTCAGATTCACTTCCTGCCAAGATACCTTTAAGTAAGTTCAAAGGCTTTTTAGGCATAATAAACTCAGAGGCTTCAGCGGCTTTGATGTCAGTTCGTTGATATTTTACTAATTTGTGAGCATCTGTAGCGACGAAAGTAAGTCCTTCCTCGTTAAATTCAAAGAATACACCGCTCATAGTAGGTCGTAAATCATCATTTCCTACGGCAAAAATGGTTTTCTGTATAGCCATTGCCAATACATCGCCTAACATTGTTACTTTATTTGATTCAGATAGGCTTACTGGCTTAGGAAATTCTTCTCCGTTTAAGTAGGCCAAAGAATATTTTCCGTGTGTAGAACTAATTTCAATGGTATTGTTCTCTTTTACTACAAAAGTAAGAGGCTGTTCAGCAAATGTTTTTAGTATATCTGTCAGTAGTTTAGCGGGTACTGCGATGCTACCTTCTGAGTCCGATTCTACTTCCAAAGCTCCTCTAACAGTAGTTTCAAGGTCTGAAGCCGAAATGGTCAAAACATTAGGCGATAGTTCAAATAGGAAATTATCAAGAATAGGCATTGTATTACTACTATTAATGACACCTCCGATGGTTTGTAATTTTTTTAATAAGTACGAACTTGATACAATGAATTTCATATTTCTTTATTCTATGTTTTTATTTTTGAATTTTTCTTTAAAAAGAAGATGACTTATTAACATCACCTTAATAATTTAAGAGATAGTTGTGCCAAATGTACTGAAAAATCTTGTATTACAAAAATATTTTTGTTAAATAGTCTGTCAGAAATTATTTCTATCTTTTGTAATTTACTGATTTATGGTTGTTTACATTATTTGGCTACCTGCTAAAAAAATATTGATTTTTTTGTGAATTTTCATATTTTCGTTATTGATTGATGAGGAAAGGTTGTCCACTATATGGCTTTTCATACTCTTCTTGAAGGCTTTTTTCTAACATTCGTTGCTCCAATTCACAACGAAATACTTCGCCTTTGATATATCGTTCAATCATTAGCGAGGCGATAGGTCCTGCTACTCGAGCTCCATAATATCCATTTTCCACAAATACAGCAATGGCTATTTTTGGGTCTTCAATTGGAGCAAAAGCCACAAAGATAGAATGGTCGGTAAGTTGCATACGCTTACCGTCTATTCGGATGAAGTTTTCAGCAGTTCCTGTTTTTGCACCTACATTGATGCCTTCTATGCGTGTTCCGCGAGCAGTTCCTGCATTGTAAGAAGTGTTCATTCCGAGGATAATAGGTTCAAAATGCTCTTTATCAATAGTAGTGTATTTGGGTTCTGTAAACTCTTTGAAAGGAGTTACCTCATCATTGATTTTCTTGACAATGTGTGGTGTATAGAAATATCCACGATTGGCTATGATAGCCATTACATTTGCTAACTGAATAGGTGTGGTTAATATTTCTCCTTGCCCGATGGCATTTGAAATGTTAAAAGAAGCCGACCAGCGTCCTTGTCCATATTGCTTATCATAAAGAGCGGAAGAAGGTATTTTTCCAGGGCGTCCGATAGAAAAATCACTTCCTAAAAATCCACCTAACCCGAAACTTCTTACGTGTTTGTTCCAAATGTCCATTCCTACAGAGGCTTTTGCAGGTTTTTCAATAATTCGGCGGTACGAATTGGCAAAATAGGAATTGCAAGAAAGAGCTATTCCGTGCTGTAAATCATTGCTTGAACGTCCACAACGACAACGCATTATGCGATTTCCATATCGATATCCTCCACCACAACCAAATACCGTAGAAGGATTTATTACCCCTTCTTGCAAGGCAATCAATGCGTTGATTACTTTAAAGGGAGAGCCAGGAGGATATTCGGCTAATAGAGTTCTGTCATACAAAGGCTTAGCGATAGAATCATTATATAAATCGGTGTAATTTTTAGAGCGTTGCCTTCCTACGAGTAAATTTGGGTCAAAAGTTGGAGCAGAGACCAAAGCCAAGATTTCTCCTGTTTTAGGCTCAATAGCTACAATACCGCCACGTTTGTTCTGCATAAGTTCTTCACCATAGGCTTGTAGTCCTATATCAAGCGTGAGTTGTAAAGATTGTCCCATAACGGGAAGTGTATCCAAAATTCCATTTTTATAGCTACTTATTTGGCGATTATGCCTATCTTTTTGGAAATAGCGAACTCCTTTTTCACCTCTTAGAAATTGCTCATATTGTTTTTCAACTCCTTGACGACCAATGAGTTCTCCCGAAAGATAATATGAATTCTCTTTTAATTCCCATTCGTTTACTTCACTAATGTAGCCAAGTACATTACCTGCATTATGTGTTAAATAATGCCGTAGTGAGCGTCTTTGGATATAAAATCCGTCAAACTTGCGTAATTTTTCTTGTAGTACTGCGTAATCGGATTTTGATAATTGATTTACGATTACAGAAGGTTTACGATAGGAATACTTTTTTGCCTTACGCAGACGTTCATTAAAGTCTTCTTTTGAGATAGCAAGTAAGTTGCAAAGCTCTAAAGTATCTAATTTTTTTACCTCATTAGGAATAACCATTACATCATAAGCAGGCTGATTGGATACCAATAATTGTCCATTTCGGTCATAAATATAGCCTCTTTCGGGATAATCATACACCACTTCAATAGCTACATCTTTATCGGGAGTAGAATTGTCATCAAACTCCACGAATTGTAAATAAATTAAGCGAATGAAAAAAACAATCCCCGTTAAAATAACTATTATGAATAATAAATATTTTCTCATTTCTTTTGAGGGCTAAAAATATAGATAGATAGTAAACAAACAGCAATAGTAGAAGCCGAAGCTGTACCTATTTTCAGAATAGTAGTAAATAAATGATTGAAATTGAACACTTCCAAGAAATAAAATAAAGTATGGTGTAATACTACAATAATAGTAGTATAAGAAAATACCTTAGCAAAAGGAAGTGTAGGTAGTTTTATTTCTTGATATTCAAAATTTTGCCCAAATACTATTCGAATAATTCTTGACCTAATATATGCTACGAAAACAGAACTTGCAGCGTGAATACCTCCCGTGTTAGAAAAAATATCTACCCACAATCCTATCAAAAAAGCAGCAAATAAAAAAGGAATTCTCTCCTCTCGATACGGAAAAATAAGAATAAATATCAAGTAAACCATCGGATGTATGTAACCCAAATAGCCAATATGATTAAATATAAGCACTTGTAAGAGTACCAATATAATAAACAAGAACGTATTTTTGATAAAAAGATTATTCATTAGGGATTTGGCTTTCTAAATTACTAATTTCTTCCTTATCTTTATTTTCAATAATATAAATATAATCAATGTTTGACATGTCCGTAAATAGCTTAATATCAACTATAAAGGAGTTGTCCATCTGGCTTTTGGTAATATTTACAATGCTTCCTATAGGAATTCCTTTTGGAAAAATATTGGACATCCCACCCGTAACAATCGTATCTCCTTTTGCAATAGGAGCAATGTTAGGAATATCCACCAACTGAACTATATTCAGTTGTTGCCCATTCCATTTCAATGAGCCAAAATGTCCTGTACGCTTTACCATCGCATTGAGTGAGGATTTGGTATTTAATACACTTTGTACTGTAGCAAAATTTTTTGCTGTATTTTCGACAATTCCTACGATTCCCTGCGGAGAAATGACTCCCATATCTTGAGTTACGCCATCTTTTTTACCTTTATCAATAGTTAAATAGTTCTTTTTGAGCAAAAAACTATTCCGAATTACATTGGCTTTACGAACTTCATACTTTTTTGACGCAAATGACAGGCTATCTAACGAAGTATCGTTCAATTTTTCTTTCAAAGCGAGGACTTGATTGCGTAATTGTTTGTTTTCTTCACTCAAAAGATTATTTTGAGTTCGTAAATTAAAATATTGCCCCCAATAACTTGAAAAATTATATAAACCTCCTGAAATTACATTTGCCGAATTGATATACTTACTCTGTGGGTAATAATTATCCTTGATAATCAAGAAGATAGAAAAAGAAAAAAGCAACAAAAACACAAAAAAGTTTCTTTTACGGATAAAAAACAAAATGATTTGTTGCATAAATTCTAAATTATATGTTAGTAAACCAAACTATAAAGTATAATTACTCAAAATAAATGTGCTTAATAGCCCTATTTTCAATTATTTAAGAAGAATACTTCTGAATTTGTCAATATTTTTTAAAGTGATTCCCGTTCCACGAACTACGGCACGCAAAGGGTCTTCGGCTACATATACGGGAAGGTCTGTTTTCATCGAAATACGTTTATCTAATCCACGTAACATAGCACCACCACCTGCCATATAAATACCTGTGTTATAGATATCTGCCGCCAACTCAGGAGGAGTTTGCGAGAGCGTTTCCATAATAGAATCCTCAATACGTAAGATAGATTTGTCCAGAGCTTTTACCATTTCGCGATATGAAACTTGCACTTGTTTAGGCTTTCCTGTAAGCAAATCTCGACCTTGTACCATTATATCATCAGGTGGAAGGTCTAAATCTTCGGTAGCAGCACCAACAGTTATTTTGATGTTTTCAGCTGTACTTTCACCTACATAAAGGTTGTGTTGCGTACGCATATAATGTACTATATCAGAGTTAAAAATATCTCCTGCGATTTTAACAGACTTGTCGCAAACGATTCCTCCTAAGGCAATTACAGCGATTTCAGTAGTTCCTCCACCGATGTCGATAATCATATTACCTTTAGGTTGCATAATGTCTAATCCTATCCCGATAGCAGCTGCCATAGGTTCGTGAATAAGATAAATATCTTTTCCGTTTACTCGTTCACACGACTCACGAACGGCACGCGTTTCTACCTCCGTAATTCCTGACGGAATACAAACCACCATACGTAATGACGGTGAAAAGAAACGGCGTTTAAGAGCTGGAACACTGCGTATTAGCATACTAATCATTTGCTCAGAAGCATCAAAGTCAGCTATAACTCCGTCTTTAAGCGGACGGATAGTTTTGATATTGGGGTGTGTTTTTCCTTGCATAAGGCGTGCTTCCTTACCCACAGCAATGATTTTATGTGAGGTACGGTCTTGAGCCACAATGGAAGGACTATCCACCACGACTTTGTCGTTATGAATGATTAGTGTATTTGCTGTCCCTAAATCTATCGCTATTTCTTCCGTTAAGAAATCAAAAAAGCCCATATTTGTATGTAGTTGTATTAATAAATCCTTATAAATCAGTTACTTGTAAAAATAGAAAAGTTTTATTTTTGCGACTGCAATTTTACATAAAAAAAATATTTTTTCCAAATAAAATTGAATTTTAAATAGATATACGGCATTTTATCCTTAGTAAAATAGTTATTTTTTACCATTTTTAATGTTTTGTTTTAATTTATAGGATTATTGATAAATTACTAAAAACAATACCATAGCGTTACTATGGATATTCCTAAATTTTAATCTTTAAAATTAAAAAAATTACTTTAAATCATAAAAAAATGTTACTTTTGCTTTCAAAAGTGTGGGTTGTATAAAACCACTTGTTAAAGGACTATGAAATCACAAAAAATAACACTTAAAATAATTTTAGGCTATCTCCTTTTGACGCTTACTACGGCAAGTGTGGCTGTTTTTACTTATGGAGAAATTCAAAAATTGACCTCTTCCTTAGAAGTGGAGCAAGATAATAGAAATAAAATGCTGAAAATAAGCAAGATACTATCTCTTATGAATGAAACTGAAAGTGCAGGAAAAATAGCCTTACGTAGTGATGACAAGGAAGCTCTGCAATCATTTCTGACTAAAAACCAAATTTTAGGCGATAGTATTACCAAATTCAAAGGGAAAATTACTTCTGCAAAACATTTGCAAATGCTTGATAGTGTGCAAATTCTGTTGGAATTGAAAAGTAAAAATTTGCAAGAGTTGAAAATAATTCAAAGTAGCGATAGCTCATCAATAATTATTCGGAATGCGATTAAGATACTTTCTAGCTTAGAGCCTTCACTTGGATATTTTCTGTTGAACGATAAAGTTATCCAAAAAAAAGAATATGAGGAAGCTACACTTGACACCCTAAAAACAGAAAATGTAACTCGCTCAGAAGCAACCACTATTTTTAATCGGTATAAAGATGTAAAAATTCCGCCAACACGAAGCCAATCACTCTTTGACGAAACTGTGAAGGAAACTTTAAATTTACTGAATAAAGTACACAAAGAAACCATAAAATATAAATATCGACAGAACGAGAAAATACAAGTACTTTGGCAGAATGATAATCGTATGACGGAACAGCTCAATAATTTGCTTTCTAATTTCGAAGAAGATATTCTTATAAAATCACAAGAAATAAATAACGAACGGCAAATTATTTTTGAGAAAAGTAAAATATATTTAATAATTTCGTATATTTTTGCTATTATAGTTACGATTTTTCTTTCCTTTATTATTATTAGAGATTTTTGGAGAATTCAAAAATATCGACAAGAATTGGAAGGAGCAAATGTAAAAACTACTCGTTTATTGAAAAGTAGAGAACAGTTGGTTTCAATGGTAAGCCACGATTTGCGTACGCCTCTTAGTTCTATCATTGGTTACTCTGAACTTCTTGGTAAACAGGATATTACCGAAAAAAGTAAAAATTATTTGTCGCATATTAAATATTCTTCTGAATATATTCAGAAGTTAGTAGATGAACTGCTTGACTATACCAAACTTGAGGCAGGAAAAATCAGTGTGGAAAAAGTACCACTTCGACTTGCCGATATCATCAAAGAAGTTACTGATAATGTGCGTTCTATACATAAATCGAAACCGATTGATTTGGTTATCAATATCGCAGACGTTATCAAAGAAAATAAGTTTTCAAGCGACCCATATCGCATCAAACAAATTCTTTACAATCTGATTTCCAATGCGTTTAAATTTACTGAAGCAGGTAAAATATGTATTGAAGCAAATGCAGAAGCCATTACGGACAAATCCTATAAAATAACAATCGCCATAGCCGATTCAGGCATAGGAATAAAAAAAGAACAACAATCTTTTATTTTTGATGAATTTACCCAAGCCAATACCGATGTTTCTAAAAATTATGGAGGTTCGGGTTTAGGATTGCATATTTCGCAAAAATTGGCACATCTTCTGAAAGGAAAAATATCATTGGAGAGTGAAGAAAATGTAGGTAGTACTTTCACATTTAGTTTTATGGCAGAAAAAGTTTCGGAAAGTACTAAGGTAGGTTCATCATCGTGGATATCTAATAAAAAACCAGAACAAATTACCATTCTTACCATTGATGATGATATTAGTATTTTGGGACTTATGCAAGAACTTTTACAACAGAAAGGTATCACGGTTCTTCCGTTTAATAATGGTAAAGAGGCTCTTTCGCGAATGAATTCATTAGAATTTGATATGGTAATTACAGATATTCAATTGCCCGAAATGAATGGTTTTCACTTTGTTACCTTATTTAATGAAAAATACAGAGATAATCCCATTCCAGTATTGGCAATAACAGGAAGAAAAGATGTTCCAGAGAGTTTCTATATGCAAAGTGGTTTTTCAGGAATTCTGCCTAAGCCTTTTTCGCCAGAGCAATTTTATGGCAAATTGAATAAATTTTTCACAGAAGTAAAAGCTGATTGTGCGTCTCGTGCTATTGAATTGGCAGAAAATCCAGTTAATTATCACCCTGAGATATTAGAACAATTTATGGGTGATGACAAACAAAGTATTATAGCTCTTTATAATAATTTTATAGCTGATAGTCAGGAGAATATCTCAAAGCTAAAAATGTATGCCAACATCAAAAATTATAAAAATATTCGAGAAATTGCTCATAAGATGCTCAGTATGTTTGGGCAGATAAAAGCGGTGCGTGAGGTTGAGGTTTTGAACTATTTGAATAATATTCCCGAAACGGAAGAAATATTAGATTTACGACTTAAAATCAATCAGTTAGAAAGGCTTTTTTATGACGAATGTAAAGTAGCTATTGAGAAATATTGTAATGAATAATTTTGGATAAAAACATAAAAAAATCCTGTTCGGAAATCTGAACAGGATTTTTTTATCTCTTTTGAGAATAAAAAATATTAAGCTATTTTACGAGAACCATTACCGATAACTACATCGTATATCTTAGGTTCGTGTCCGTATTTGTTAGCAAATTCTTTTTTGGCTTTAGCAATGAAAGCATCGTAAAGTTCTTCTTTCACGATGTTGATAGTACAACCTCCGAAGCCTCCTCCCATAATTCGACTTCCTGATACACCGCATTCCTCGGCAATAGTAGCCAAAAAGTCGAGTTCTTCACAACTTACTTCATAAAGTTTACTCATTCCCCAATGCGTTCCGTACATCATTTTTCCGACAGTTTCAAAATCGCCTTTGGTCATTGCTTCACAAGCTGTTCTGAGTCGTTCTGCCTCGCCAACGGCATATTCTGCACGGCGGTAGTCCTCATCGCTAACCAAATCTTTAACCGATTTAAGTTGGTCAAAATTAGCTTGGCAAACGAACTCTACTTCTGGAAATTTTTTGTTTAGTTCTTTGGCAACACGTTCGCACGATAAACGACGTTCATTATAAGGAGAACCAACAAGTGCGTGTTTCACTACCGAGTCCAAAAGCACCACTTTGTAACCTTTCGGATTAAAGGGAACATATTCAAATTCCATATTGCTACAATCTAATTTGATTAAATGTCCTTCTTTTCCAAAAAGAGAAGCGAATTGATCCATAATTCCGCATTTTACGCCTACGTAATTATGTTCTGTCATTTGTCCTACTTTTACTAATTCTTTTTTGTCAAAGCCTAATTTGTAGATTTCGTTTAAGGCGTAGGCATAGGCACTTTCTAATGCTGCCGATGAAGACATACCAGCTCCAAGGGGAACATCTCCCGTGAAAACGGTATCAAAACCTCCCGTTTTTCCGCCTCGTTTTGCCAATTCACGTACTACACCGAAGATGTATTTAGCCCAGCCTTCTGCGGGTTTGTCTTCTTCGTTTAGACCAAATTCAGAATATTCTTTTAAATCAATGGCATAAGCACGGATTTTGTTTGTTCCGTTAGGTTTCAGTTCTATGAGCATTCCTTTGTCCACAGCACCTGGGAGAACAAAACCTCCATTATAATCGGTATGCTCTCCTATTAAATTGATACGTCCAGGGGAAAAGTATACTTCGCCTTCAGTATTGAATTTTTCTTTAAAAATGGCTCTTACGGTATTTAAGTTATTCATAATATTATGGTTTAATAAATGTTGTTTTTGTTTATTCTACTGGAATATCTTTATTTACGTTTTTGCAACCCACAAAGGCATAGTATAACAAGAATGCTAATCCTGCAACAATTACCCAGTAGCTTGTCATATAGCCTGTTCCGCCAGTCATATCAACAAT
>JAUNHN010000065.1 GCA_030523915.1 Capnocytophaga sp.
AATATTTATGTATAAAAATGATTTATTGGGAAGTTTATTAAATGAAATATGCTTTCAGATAGTATAATATCTAATTAATACATCTGAAAGCTGTTGTTATATTGTAAATAAAAGAAAAAGTAGAGGTGTATTACTACAAAAGTGAACTGTCTTTTTAAAAAAGAAATAAAGATTGAAGAATTATAAAATTCGTAGTGTGCTTTCTTTTACCCAACCTGTTTTTCCGTCAGCTAATTTTATTTTTACCCAATCATTAAGTTGTTCGATGATTTCTGCTTTTGTACCTTCGTGTAGTGAAAATATTTCGGAGCTATATGTATTAGGTTCTGAGAAAACACGAATTGTTTTATCGAAAAAAATCGCAAACTTTTCTCCTTCAATATTTTTTCGATGGAAATCTGCAATGAAATACGTTCCAACACCAATAATCAAAGCTCCAAGCATCCCGACAAAGAAAATTCTTTTGGCAATAGTCTTTTCAGAAAAATAATACAATAAGAAACAAATAACAAAGCCCAATACACCTGAAATGGAAAAAATAGACCATATATTTAGAGAAAAAAGTTGTGTAATGGAATTGGAGAGATTTTTAAACCACGTTTTGGGAAGTGGCGTAATGGCATCGATAGTCATTTGATTGGCAAAGACTAAATTATTTTTAGCATCTTCATTATCAGGATTTAAAATTAATGCTTTCTCGTAATAATAGATACTTTCAGGAACGTGATTCAGTTTATAATGGGCATTTGCCAGATTATAATACAAAGCCGATGATTCAAAACCAGCGTTTAGGATAGCCATATAATTGTTTACGGCAGCTTGAAAATCTCCCGTGTTATAATTTTCGGTAGCTTTTGCAAAAAGGGTTTCATTTTCTTGTGATTGAGGGAAACCGTAGCAAGTAATAAAAGCAAAAAATATAGTAAGAATGTTTTTCATTGTTTATGAATCAATGTGTTATCGTTTTATTTGTTTGTCTAATTCAGAAAGCACTTGAATGGCGTTTTGATAATCTTTTTCCAAAGAGGCTTCCGAGTGATGTAATGAATATCGAGCCATTTCACAGTTATTTAGAGAATTTATAAAGTCATCAATTACAGGAGTATTTACTTTTTTCTGAAGTAATAATTCAGTAATTTTTTCTTTACTCATTTCTGAAGTTTCTATTTTCAGTTTAGCTTTCAGATAATTGTGAAAAGCACGTTCTAAGGCTTCATAAAAAGTATTTTTATCGTTAATTTTCCGTTTGGCTTCGCTTAGATATTTTTTGGCTAATTTATTAGCGGCACGTGTTTTATTACCTTCGATATCGCTTGCCATTTTTTGTTTGACATTCCATATAATTAGAGCTATAGGAATGATTAACAGAGGTAAAAGTAACCATAAATAATAGCTTTTCGACCCGAAAAACAACGAATTTCCGATAGGTTGTAAATCCGAATTAAGTTGTAAGAAACGGAATTGGTTACCTTGCGTCTGTACGGTTTGTTTGGTAACATCGGGTGTGTTTTGATTTCCAGAGGAAATACCTTCAGTAACATCAATCCAAATTTCATCTGATTTTAAGGTTTCATATTTTTCAGTTTTAGGATTGAAATAAGAGAATATAACGCTTGAAATAGGATATTTTCCTTTGTATTGAGGTACAATGGTATATGCTTCTTCGACACGTCCGTGCATTCCTGAAAGTGAAGTATTAATATCATCTTTCTTTTCAGGATTGTAGACTTCCAAAGCCGTAGGAAATACTAATTTAGGTATATCAAATAATTTAAGATTTCCATTTCCTGATATTTCTACTTTGGCTTGTAGGCTTTCGTTGGATTTAAGTTCTGTTTTTGAGGTGGTTACGTTAAAAGTAAATTCACCTACCGCTCCTGAAAAATTATCCGGCTTATTGTGTTCAGGCAATGCTTTGACATTAATGGACTTTTTGCCAGAAGAAACTCGCTGAGCTACTTGTTCCATTACGGGTCTGCCAAAGAAATCACGTTGTGTCGTAGGTACATTTAGTATAGCGTCTAATGTAAGAGGCTCGAGGGTAATATTACCTGATTTCTGAGGGTAGAGTACTATTTTTTTGACAACAATGCAGCGGAAAGGTTTTCCGTCATAGGTACAATTTTCTACTTCGTAATTTTGCAATCGGATTTCTTGACTCCAAAAATCAGGATATTTGGGAGTTTCCACAAATCGGAGGTCATTAAGAGCCACCTGCCCACCAACATACAATCGGTATACGACACTCACAGCCTCATTTAAGTATGGATTAGGCTTTGACATTTCGGCTACTAAGAACAAGTTGCTTTTGGCTACATCGCTAGTGGTTTTGTCTATTGAAGGTGTGCTAACAGCATCAGTAACAGTGATTTGTATAGGCGATGTTTTATATGTTTTTCCATCAATTTCGATGGTAGCTTGTTGTATGGTAAACTTTCCTTTGGCGGTAGGCTGTAATATGTATCCATAGGTTTTTGAAAAACTGCGAACACCGTTAATCCACGATTCGGATACCGATTGTGAAGGTCCCATGACTACTGTAAAGCCATTGAAATTAGGGGGAGTGAAATTATCACCGTTTTTGTTCATTGTAAATTCAATACGCAAACGCTCGTTTACGCCCAATTTTTCTTTGCTTATTTTGGCTGTAAATTCAATATTTTGCGAATGTAATATACTGGCAGTTAATGCTATAATATATAATAAAATCTTCTTCATTTTTAATTTTTTCTCTGTCAAAAGCTATTATTTCATACTTAAAAGAACTCAGGAAAATTACCAATCTTTTTCAGATTTTTGGCGACTTCCTTTTGCTTTTTGAGCATTTATTTTTTCTTGTGTTTTTTGGTCCTCATTATTCATTGCTTCTAAGATACGTTCCATTTGCTTGGGAGAGAGTGATGAAGGTTGTTGATTTTTTCCATCGCCTTCTCCATTTGGATTTTTATCTTGTTCTTCTTGTTTAGGGTCTTTTTGATTGTCGCCTTGGTCTTTATTTTGGTCGTTTTGATTATCTTGGTTTTCTTTTTGCTGCTGGTCTTGGTTGTTTTTATTGTCTTTGTTTTGCTCATTATCCTTTTTGTCGTCTTGTGGTGGAGGCGGATTTTTTTTGAGCATATCTTGTGCTATGGCTAAGTTATAGCGAGTTTCTTCGTCTTTAGGGTTGTTACGTAGGGCTTCTTTGTACGCCATAACCGCTTTGTCATAGGCTTTTTCTTTCATAAAAGTATTTCCTAAATTATGGAAAATTTTGTGTTTTTCCTCATAACTTATATTTGTGGAAGCGGAAGCATTTTTCAGTCGGTAGAAAGCCTCGTCATAGCTTTTTTGTTTGTAGTACATCGTTCCTAAGTTATATTGGGCGATGCTATTATCTTTATTTTCAGCAATTGCATTACGATATTCTACTTCTGCTTGAATAGGTTTATCACTTTTAAAGGACGTATTACCTTGGTGCGTGTATTGTTTAGATAACTCTTGGGCTTTTGCTTCTTCCTTTGCGTCAGGGCTTTTGGTTTGGGCAAAAGTGGTAAGGCTTAACGTTGCTAGTATGTAAAATATTTTAATTTTCATTTTTTATGTAAAATTATTGCTCTGTTAATCTTTTTTTTCGTTGAATAGATTTAGTTTTTTTACCCATTGTGTTTTTCGTTCAAAAATAAACAAATCCAGAATGAGTAAGAATAGGGCAGTTGCCAAAAACCATTGAAATTGGTCTTTGTAATCGACAAATTTTTGAATTTCAAATTCGCTTTTCTCGGTTCCGTCTATTATTTTTGTTATTTGTTCCACAGCATCTTTGGTATTATCTCCATTGATGTATTTTCCGCCTGCATTTTGAGCTATTTGCTGTAACAAATTTTTGTTTAATTGCGTAATTACTACTTCACCATTTTGGTCTCGTTTGTAGGTTTGGTTATTACCATTTTTGATAGGAATAGGACCTCCTTTCTCTGTACCAACACCGATAGTATAAATATTTACACCTTGACTTAGGGCTTGTGAAGCGATTTCTGTGGCTCCCATTTCGTGGTCTTCTCCATCTGAAATAATGATGAGAATACGTGCGGTAGGTAGGTTTTCGTCAAAGAAGCTACTACCTAAGCGAATAGCCTCCTGAATAGCAGTTCCTTGCGATGAGAGCATATCGGTATTCATACTTTGCAAGAACATTTTTGCAGCTGAATGGTCGGTAGTTAATGGGAGTTGTGGGTAAGCACTTGCGGCATAAGCTACAATCCCGATTCGGTCGCCTTTCAGTTGATTAAATGTCTCGAAAACAAGTCTTTTTGCTTTTTCCAATCGATTTGGAGCAACATCTTCCGCAAGCATACTTTTAGAAACGTCAATGGCAAATACCACATCTACGCCTTCACGCTTTACAGTCTCAATTTTCGTGCCGATTTTAGGATTAGCTAAAGCTATACTCAGCAGTATAATAACCAATGCTAAAAGGCTGAATTTAACCCAAGGTTTGAACCGAGAGCGATCGGGGGCTAATCGCTTTAAAAGTTTTTCATCACCGAATTGCTTTTGTTTACTTCTTTTGCGAATCTGTGAGATGCTGAAAATAAGTAACAATAACACAATCAGCGAGATAAACCATAAATATTTTTGTTCGTCTATGTGTATCATAAATTAGGATTCGTTTATGTGTCGAGGCTCTCGACTATATTTCGTTTCTAAAAATAGTATGTTTCAATAAAAATTCTATCAACAATAAAATTCCTGCCAAAATAACCAAAATTCGGAATTTTTCATCTACCTGAGTGTATTTAAATTCTTCTATTTCAGTAGTTTCCATTTTGTTGATTTCCTCATAAATTTCTTCTAATTTTTTGTTGTCGGTAGCCCTGAAATATTTTCCTTCAGTAGTTTTGGCTATTTTCTTCATTAGAGCTTCGTCAATTTCCACCTGTTGCATACGATACATAATACTTCCGTCGGCATTTAAAGCATAGGGAGAAAGAGCCATTCCATTACTCCCGATTCCGATAGTGTACACTTTTATACCGAATTCAGCAGCCATTTCTGCGGCAGTTTGTGGGTCGATAAAACCTGTATTATTCACTCCGTCTGTTAGAAGAATAATAACACGGCTTTTGGCTTTGCTGTCTTTCAGGCGATTAACGGCGGTGGCAAGTCCCATCCCGATAGCGGTTCCATCTTCAATTTGTCCGTAAGTAAGTTCGCTTAAAGAGTTCAAAATGATAGATTTATCGCTGGTAACAGGTGTTTTGGTATAGCTTTCGCCTGAGTAGACTACCAGCCCGATGCGATCTGATGGTCTGTCTTTAACAAACTGCGAAGCTACTTTTTTCAATGCTTCAAAACGATTTGGTTTCAAATCTTGGGATAACATACTCGCCGATACGTCCATTGCCATAACGATGTCTATTCCGTCTGTAATTTTGGTTTTTGCTGATTCTGAGCGTGTTTGTGGGCGTGCCAGAGCTACAATCCCAAGTGTTAAAGCCAACATTCGTAAAGCAAAAAGCGAATGATACAAATAACGTGTCCACGAGGCTGACTCTCTGAAAGCCGTTGTAGATGAGAGTGTTAAAGTAGGCTTTGATTTCTTATTTCCAAAAATATACCATACAATAAGTAGTGGAATAAGTATCAAAAACCAAAAAAACTCAGGGTTTGCAAAAGTTATATCGTTAAACATAAAATTCTGAAAAAATCTAAAAATTAAAATTTATCAAATCATTTTTTAAGGGAATTAATCCATTTTAAAATTGATTGAATTAACTATTTTTTGAGCCATTTCTTCTGCAAGTAAGGCATCAATATGAGTAATCAGTAGCTGTTGCAAAGCTCCGTTTTGGGTAAAGCTGTACAACTCATAAGATGCGTTAAATGTCTTTTGGGTACTTGCATCTGTGAGAACCATTTTCCCAGAAACTTTCATTCCTTCAGCTCCATTAGGGGCGGTATATTCTTCGTCAAGCGTAGTAACGTTCTGAGCTCCAGTAGCATCTAATTGAGCAAGTACAATTTCATTTACTTGTGCGGGGTCTAAGCTAAGAGGTTGATTATCATCTGATTTTTTAAAAGTAATAACACTGGTCATTATATACAAAGGCGAGTTAATATTTCCATAATCAAATACATATTCTTTGTCGATAATATTTTCAAAGCCTTTGATATTAACGATTTGTTTGCGTTTTAATACTTTTGGGGTGCTTAGTTGTGTAATAGGGTATCCATAATCACTTGTTACCCATTTACTATTGCTTAATTCTTTAATGGATTCATTTCCATATAGATGACTCAATGAATAGGACATCACATAACCTCCCGTAAAAATAATCAATAAAGCGAAAATTCCCACAACTGATAGTGTCGTAATTAGAGCTTTTTTTCGAGTTCGCTGTTTTGATTTTTGGATTGCTTCTTTGAGTGAAATCAAACTTTGGTCAGTCGCTTCAGGAATGGCATTTTTGGTTTTTACCACTACATCTTCTATAGTAGCACGGTCGTACTCGGCGGTGGAATCTGTGGGTGTGTTTTTTGCAAACTTCACTAAATCAGCTGTTTGTAATACATTTTTTAGGTTTTTAATTGTTTCTTCCGATAGGTTCAAACTGCCACTTTCTTGTAGCATTTTTATCTTGCTAACCAACTCATCGGTAGTACTTTCTTTGGCTAAAATATGCACCTCATCTTCCAAATATTCGCGAACAATATCCGTCAGTTTGGAATAATACGCTTTGTGTTTGGACTCAATGAGGTATTTGGAATTTTGCAAATTTTTCAAATCCTGAATAGCTCTTTCAAAAGGAGGCAATTTTCTGCGTAATTCCTCTTCTGATAGTTTTTTCTTACGGAAAATGAAGTAATACACCAAAAATCCGATGACCAAAAAGGCAATTATCCCGAAAATCCACCACATATAAGTAGATTTTGACGTAGGATTTACCTCCATTATAGGCTTGATGTCAAAAAGCGGTTGTTTGAGCGTGTCCACCGCTACCGAATGTACCTGCACCAACAGAGAATCCGTATAAAAATCCTTCGCATTGACAACGATTTTTTGTCGTGGAATGGTGTAACTTCCTGAGTCAAATTGGGTTAGAAAATATTCTTTTACGAAACGATATTTTTCTTGCTTACGCATCGTATCAACAGCGGAAGAACGTACCATTTCCAAAGGCATAAATGTCTGTCCGTCAGGGAAAAATACAGCATCATCGGCAGTAGTTTCTACCGAAATTTTATATTTGATTTGTTCGCCTATTTTTATGGTTTTCGTATCGGTTTCTACTTTAATTTCTTGTGAATTAGCTGAAAATCCTCCCAAAAACAGCCCTAAAATTATGAAAAATCTATACTTCATTTTATCCTCTTCGTTTAAAATAACTTAATAATTTTTGAGTGTAACTCTCATCACATCGGCAACTTACGGTACCAGCTCCTGATTTTTGCAACAAACTTTCGTAATACGCTACGTTTTCTTTGTAGTATCTTTCATACTGTAATTGTACTGATTTTGAGGCTGTATTTACGAGTATCAATTCGCCCGTTTCAGCGTCTTTTACCGTGATGTGTCCTAAATTGGGCAAGAAAGTTTCTTTTTGGTCATAAATGCGAATGCCCGTAACATCGTGTTTTTTGGTTGCAATTTGGATAGGTTTTTCATAGCCTTTGTCCATAAAATCGGAAAGTATAAAAACGATGGCTTTTTTCTTTAGCACACGGCTGAGAAATTGCAAGGCTTCACCGATGTTCGTTTTCCTGCTTTTAGGCTGAAATTCAATTAGTTCGCGTATAATTCTAAGTACGTGCGATTTTCCTTTTTTCGGAGGAATATAAAGTTCTATGGTATCGGAAAAGAGAATTAGCCCCGTTTTGTCGTTGTTTTGCAAAGCCGAAAAAGCCAATGTTGCAGCAATTTCGGTGATGATTTCGCTTTTAAATTGGTTCGTAGTTCCGAAAAGTTCGCTTCCGCTGACATCGACCATAAGCATCAGCGTAAGTTCGCGTTCTTCTTCAAAAACCTTTACGAAAGGTTCGTTATAACGAGCCGTTACATTCCAATCGATATTGCGAATATCGTCTCCATATTGGTACGGACGCACCTCAGAAAAGGTCATTCCGCGTCCCTTAAACGCCGAATGATACTCTCCCCCGAAGATGTTATCACTCAATCGGCGGGTTTTTATCTCTATTTTTCGTACTTTTTTTAATATTTCTTTGGTGTCCATTGTTTCTTATTTTACAAATATGGCAGCATAATATCCCTCCACAAAAGGTAGCCTTCTCCCATTAGGTGCAATCCGTCATTGGTGTATTTGGGTTGCATTTTGTCGGTTCCTTTTTCTACGAAATGCGAATATAGGTCGATGTATGTAATCTTATATTCCTGAGCCAGAGCCTTGTATTGGAGGTTTATCTCCTTTATAAGTTCGGGTTTCATATGACCTTTAAACATTCCAAAATCAGCATTTACAGGCAATACACTTTGAAGGTAAATCTTTGTTTTGGGCGTTGTTTGCTGTATTTTTTCTATGATTTTCCGCATATTACTGACGGTAGTAGCCGTTTCTACACCCCGAGCAATGTCATTTACGCCTATCATCAGGAATATTTTGGCAGGTTTAGCTTGAACGATATAATCCAAACGGTCATAAACACCTTCGCTAATATCGCCACTTATTCCTCTGTTTTTCAAGCGTTTGTTGCGAAATAATTCACTCCATTCGGCTCCGTTAGTAATGCTGTTGCCTACAAAAACAATATCTTTGCGAGTAATCGGCAATTTCTCAAACAGACTTGACCTTTGCTCGTAAAAATGCGAATGTTTCCGTTCTTGTGCGTGTCCTCCCCAAATAAAAAAAGCAAAAAGAATCAATGTAACGAATCGTTTCATACCTAATTTTCTGATTTTTTTTAATTTTTATAACTATGGAACTTCAATCGTATTTACAATTTTGCTGATGATTTCAACTGAAGTAACATTCTCAGCCTCAGCTTCATAGGTAATTCCGATACGATGACGAAGCACATCGTAAATCACCGCACGGACATCTTCAGGAATCACATAACCGCGTCTTTTAATAAAGGCGTGGCATTTGGAAGCCATTGCCAAATTGATACTTCCACGAGGCGAAGCTCCGAAGTTGATAAGTGGCTTTAAATCAGGTAAATTGTATTTCTCAGGATAACGCGTTGCGAAGATAATATCAAGAATGTATTTCTCGATTTTTTCGTCCATATAAACCTCGCGTACCACTTGCTGTGCTTTACGGATTTGCTCCAAGCTAACTATCTGATTTACTTGCGGTTGCTCCCCCGAAAGATTGTTCCGCATAATGAATTGTTCTTCATTGATTTTCGGATAATCGATAACGGTTTTCAGCATAAAGCGGTCTACCTGAGCTTCGGGTAGCGGATATGTACCTTCCTGTTCCACAGGGTTTTGCGTAGCCATTACCATAAAAGGTCTGTCGAGCGAAAAAGTATTATCGCCTATGGTAACTTGCTTTTCTTGCATAGCCTCCAAAAGAGCCGATTGTACTTTGGCAGGAGCTCGGTTTATTTCATCGGCAAGGACGAAATTAGCAAAAATAGGTCCTTTTTTGATAGAAAATTCATTTTGTCTGATGTTGTATGTCATCGTCCCGACCACATCGGCAGGAAGCAAATCGGGCGTAAACTGAATACGGCTGAATGTTCCGTGAACAGCTTTGGCTAATGTGTTGATTGACAATGTTTTTGCCAGTCCTGGAACTCCTTCAAGCAGAATATGTCCTTGCCCCAAAAGCCCAATAAGAAGTGCATCAACCATATGTTTTTGTCCCACGATGACTTTGTTCATCTCTCTTGTGAGTATATCCACAAAAACGCTTTCATTTTCAATTCGTTCATTAATTTGTCGTATATCGACAGTAGCGTTATTTTCCATAAAATAATATTAAAGTTATGACAATAAATTTTTTCTAAAATGTTGATATATTTTTTACGCCTCGCAAGTTATGAAAATAATTTGTCTTTTTTGTTAAAAAACTTGTAATTTTTATATCGAATTGCATAAAAAATAAAAATATCTATTTTTTTTAGTAAATAAGATGCTTTGTAACAATCGTAAACCTAATTTTTTTGCTCCAAAACATTTACAAATCTTTCGGATAACAAAGATAATGTTTAATGACGGGTTTAGAAAGAGCTTCCAAATTTAGCTGATCAGAAGCCTTGATTACATCTGTGATTTTTCCTTTTTTTGTAAGGATATTAATAGGCTGTGATTCTGCATTATACGCTGTGTTGCTCATTTTACCAGAAAAAACAAAGTAAGAGGCTTCTTCTGTAGTAATATTATACGCAGAAGCTGTTTTTTCGCAGAATACTTGAAATTTTTCTTCTTCAAAAGGTGTGTTTTGAATTTTTACTTTGGGTAAATCTCTGTAAAGAAGCATTTTACTTAATTTTGAAAGAACAAAATCAGGATGCGATTGCCATTCTTTCATAGCCGAAATAATATCAGTATCATCTAAAAGAGCAAATTTTTCTAATATTTCTTTTGTAAAATCATTTTTATTTACTTTGTTTTCAATAAAAAAATGCAAGGAACGAGACATTGATAAATTTTCTCCCTTTTGGAGTAATTCTTTGGCTCGCTTTAAAACCTTGATTAAGAGCTGTTCACCAGCAACACTGGTTTTATGTAGATATACTTGCCAATACATCAATCTACGAGCGACCAAGAATTTTTCTACCGAGTAAATTCCTTTTTCTTCTACAACAATTTCGTCATTTCGTACATTGAGCATCGAGATTATTCGTTCAGGGTTGATATTCCCTTCGGCAACTCCCGTGTAGAAACTATCGCGTTTTAAGTAGTCTGACCTATCCATATCCAGTTGGCTTGCAATGAGTTGGTGCATAAACTTACGAGGATATGTACCTTGAAAAATCTGAATAGCGATGTCTAACTTGCCTTTGAACTCTCGGTTGAGTTCCTGCATAAAAAGTAACGAAATTTCCTCGTGAGCAATATTTTCTACAATGCTGTGTTCCATAGCGTGCGAAAATGGTCCGTGTCCTATATCGTGTAGTAATATTGTGATATAGAGGGCTTCAGCTTCTTTGTCCGAAATCTCAACACCTTTGTAACGCAATGTTTCTACCGTTTTTTGCATTAAGTGCATACAGCCCAAAGCGTGCTGAAAGCGTGTGTGTCTGGCTCCTGGATATACGAGGTATGATAATCCCATCTGTGAAATCCGTCTAAGGCGTTGAAAATAAGGATGTTCAATCAGGTCAAAAATCAATGTATTTGGAATGTGAATGAACCCATGGACAGGGTCATTTATTATTTTTAGTTTGTTTCTCTTCACCGATAAAAAATTAGTACGCAAATTTATAAGATTTTAGTCGATTTTACAAGAAGAAAAATACTAAAAGATGCGTTATATCTTACAAAAAACATTTTTTCTTCCATTTTTTGTTCAAAGAAAGTGTATATTTGCACTTACTCACAAAACTTTTATATATGAAAATTTTTTATGTTTTTCTATCTTTTTTGTTTACGACATTATCTTACGCAGGTATTGACCATTTGCTTCCCAAACCACAACAAATTGAAGCCAATGGAGAGCGTTTTCTTCTGCGAAATGTACAAATTTCCACACCTATTTTGCTTACCGAGTGGCAGAATTTCATTACTGAAATAGGAGGGAACATTTCCCAAAAATCTACACAGATAGTTGAAATAAAGTTAGTTACGGATATTCCGCAAGTGCGACTTAATAAAGAAGAAGCCTATACATTGCAGGTTTCTAAACATAAAATACGAATCGAAGCCATTACCGAAAAAGGCGTGTTCTGGGCAATGCAAACCCTTCGCCAATTAGTCCTGAAAAAAGGAAAGCGTACCTTTATAGAAGGGTGTAAAATCGTGGATTTTCCAGCTTTTCGCATTCGCGGATTTATGCAAGATGTGGGGCGTACTTTCATTTCTTTGGAGGAACTCAAACGAGAAATTGCGACACTTTCACGCTATAAAATAAATGTTTTTCATTGGCATTTAACTGAAAATCAAGGGTGGCGATTGGAAAGTAAAAAATATCCCGTTTTAAACGATGCGTCGAGCTATGAGCGTTCGCACGCCCGTTTTTATACGCTGGAAGAAGCCCGAGAGTTGGTCGCATTTTGCAAGGCTCATAATGTGATGCTCATTCCCGAAATTGATATGCCAGGGCATAGTTTGGCTTTTCGCAAGGCGTTCCGATGCGATATGCAATCGGAGGAAGGAACGAAAATTTTGAAAGACCTTTTGGAGGAAATGTTGCCGTATTTCGATGTGCCTTATTTTCATATCGGGACGGACGAAGTGGAATTTACCAACCCGAATTTTGTCCCCGAAATGGTCAATTTTATCCGTGAGCGAGGCAAAAAAGTAATTTCGTGGAACCCAGGTTGGCATTACAAAACGGGCGAAATTGATATGACGCAACTTTGGAGCTATCGTGGAAAGGCTCAAAAAGGCATTCCTGCGATTGATTGTAGATTGCACTATATCAATCATTTTGATGCTTTTGCCGATATAATTGCGTTGTATAACAGTCGTATTTTGAATGTTTCGGAAGGAAGCCACGACCACGCAGGTAGTATCCTCGCTGTGTGGCACGACCGTTTTGTGCCTGATGAGCAGGAAATTATCATTCAGAATAATTTTTACCCTGCTATGCTTGCTTTGGCAGAACGCTCGTGGCTGGGCGGAGGTTCGGAATATTTTGATGGCAAAGGCACGATTTTATCTTCAAAAACCGACCCTAATTTTGTAGCTTTTGCAGATTTTGAACGCCGAATGTTATGGCATAAAAAGCATTATTTCAGTGATTTACCTTTTGCTTATGTAAAGCAAACCGATATGCTCTGGACAATTACCGACCCTTTTCCGAATCAAGGCAATCTGTCCGAATCTTTTCCGCCAGAAAAATCCCTCGCCAACACCTATATATATAATGGTAAAACATACAATACGCAACAAGCCCTCGGAGCGGGAATTTACTTGCGACACGTGTGGGGGAATATCGTAAAAAGTTTGTACGAAAATCCGCAACCCAATCATACGGCTTATGCCTATACCTATGTGTATTCGCCTAAGAAACAAACCGTTGGGCTTTGGGCAAGTACCCAGAATTACAGTCGTTCCGAAAAGGATTTGCCTCCGCCACAAGGCAAATGGGATTATAAAGAAAGTCGTATTTGGATAAACGACACGGAAGTACAGCCTCCGCTTTGGCAGTCCTCGCATACCGAAAAGTCGAACGAAACACCGCTGACCAATGAAAATTTTGAAGTTCGCCCACCGATTGCCGTAACGCTTCACAAAGGTTGGAATAAGGTATTGCTGAAATTGCCTGTGGGACAATTCTCCACCCCCGAAGTGCGTTTAGTGAAATGGCATTTTAATTTTGCTTTTGTAAGTTTGGACGGGAAAAGTGGAGTAGAGGGGTTGCGGTTTAAGTAAGAGAAAAGAACCCTTTCGGATACAGCTTCTAAGGGAGAAAAAGCAAATGTGATGGAAAACAAATATTCTCCTAAGTAGCAATCACAAACAAGCAACCAGCAGAAATAACCAATTTTTATGTAGATAGCTGCGTCCGACCAGTAAAAAGCTATTCAGGAATAGTATTTTTAAGGTACAGATGAGCAGAAAGCTCCTTCGGAATAGTAAAAAGTGCCTAAATAGCAGCTTGGAGCAG
>JAUNHN010000066.1 GCA_030523915.1 Capnocytophaga sp.
TATTAACTTTACAAAAAAGTATTGTTTTGAAGGAATATTTTTATCTATTTAGTTCGTTATAATAATAAAAATAGTACCTTTGCTACTTAAAAAATCAGAGATTAATCACAAATTAAGACTATGAAAAAAATATTCTTTTTACTTTTTTTAGGCGGATTATTTTCCTGTCAAAAGAAATCAGATAAAATTCTATTTGTTCGTGGAGAAGCTCAAGGAAGTACTTATACCATCAAATACGTTTGGAATAATGATGAAAATTTAAAACCAGCAATTGATTCTATTTTAGAGGTGATTGACCTATCAATGTCCACCTATCGACCTGAGTCCATCATTTCAAAAATAAATAATGGTGAAAGTCCCAAAGTAGACTCACATTTTGAACGTGTTTTCTTGGCTTCACAGAAAATATGGCAACAAAGCAACGGATTGTTTGACCCTACCGTAGGGGTTTTAGTAAATGCTTGGGGATTTGGAAAAAATAAAACACATAATAAATTATCAGATAATCAAATAGATAGCCTTAAAAATTTTGTAGGATTTGAAAAAGTAAACCTTACCGAAGAGAAGAAAATTCAAAAAGAAAATCCTGCCATTTCCTTTGATTTCAATGCTATTGCACAAGGATACACGGTAGATGTTATTAGTAACTTCCTAAAAAATAAAGGAATACACAACTTTGTTGTTGAAGTAGGAGGTGAAATTTTCTTAAATGGAAATAATACAGTCGAAAATAAAAAATGGACTATCGGCATCGAAAATCCATTAAATTCACTTAACAAAAAAAATGAACTTGTTGCAACTGTACAATTTGAAAATCAAGGACTTGCTACCTCTGGAAATTATCGAAAAATCTGGACAGATAGTATTACGGGTGAAAAATTCGTTCATTCTATCAATCCTAAAACAGGCAAAGCAACACAAAGCAACGTCCTGAGTGCCACTGTAATAACCGATTTGGCTATGTATGCCGATGGCTATGCTACAATGTTTATGGTAATGGGATTCGAGCAAAGCAAATTATTTTTAGAAAAACATACCAATCTAAATGTACTTCTTGTTTTTAATAATACTCAAAATGAACCAGAAATTTTTATGACGGAAGGTTTTAAGAAATTACTTACAAAATAACACATCTACATATAAACTATTAATTTACAATTAATTAAAAATGAAAATAGGAATTATCGGAGCTATGGAGCTCGAAATAAATACACTAAAAGCTGAATTAAAAAATAGTAAAGAAACAAAAATAGGTTCTTTTTCTTTTTATGAAGGAAAAATTAATGATATTTCAGTAGTGGTCTTACTTTCGAAAATAGGAAAAGTAAGTGCTTCTGTTTCAACCACTTTGCTTATAGAACATTTTCATCCAAACATTATTATCAATACAGGAACAGCAGGAGGATTGGGTAATACATCGGTACACGATATTATCTTAGCCACAGAAGTACGTCATCACGATGTTGATGTTACAGCTTTTGGTTATGAGATAGGACAACAAGCACAAATGCCCTCAGCTTATTTACCTGATAAAGAGTGGTTTAACTTAGCTAAATCTATTGCTGAAAAGCATAGTAAGCAACTACATTGCGGGCTGGTAGTTAGTGGAGATGCTTTTATTGCCGACCCCCATCGATTGCAACAAATAGAAAAAAATTTCCCAAAAGCAATGGCTGTAGAAATGGAAGCTGCTGCAATTGCTCAAACTTGTTATCTGCTACAAACACCATTTATTATGCTCCGAGCCATTTCAGACAAAGCTGGTGAAGGTAATGCTATTTCCTACGAAAAGTTTGTAACCGAGGCAGGCAAATTATCTGCTCAAATTAATATTGACCTAATTAAGTCCAGTTTTTGAAAATTAGAATTTCAATCAAAAAAATAAAAAAGTCGGGAGAAAATTAATATCTCCCGACTTTTTTATTTTTTTATTTCGCTATATTTACAGCTCTTGTTTCTCTAATTACGGTAATTTTTACTTGTCCTGGATAGGTCATATCCGTTTGTATTTTTTGAGAAAGATTGAATGATAACTCAGCAGCTTTATCATCAGTAACTTTCTCACTTTCTACGATTACCCGAAGTTCACGACCTGCTTGGATGGCGTATGCTTTTTTCACTCCTTGGAAAGAGAAAGCTGCATCTTCCAAATCTTTCAAACGCTGGATATAAGAGTCCAACACTTGGCGACGTGCTCCAGGTCTCGCTCCACTAATAGCATCACAAACTTGAACGATAGGCGAAAGCAATGATGTCATTTCGATTTCATCATGATGAGCTCCAATAGCATTACACACTTCTGGTTTCTCACCGTATTTTTCCGCCCATTCCATACCCAAAATAGCGTGCGGAACTTCAGTTTCTACTTGCGGAACTTTCCCTATATCGTGCAATAAACCAGCTCGTTTAGCCAATTTTACGTTTAGTCCTAATTCAGCAGCCATTACACCACAAAGTTTTGCTACCTCGCGAGAATGTTGCAATAGATTTTGTCCATACGAAGAGCGATATTTCATTCTTCCTACACATTTTACCAATTCAGGATGTAATCCGTGGATTCCTAAATCTATTATTGTTCGTTTCCCGATTTCAACTATCTCATCTTCAATCTGTTTAGTAGTTTTTTCTACAACTTCCTCAATACGAGCTGGGTGAATACGCCCATCTGTAACAAGTTTATGCAACGAAAGGCGTGCTATTTCTCTACGTACAGCATCGAAGCACGATAGAATAATTGCCTCAGGAGTATCATCTACGATAATTTCCACACCTGTAGCAGCCTCCAAGGCTCGTATATTACGTCCTTCGCGACCAATAATTCGTCCTTTTACATCATCTGATTCTAAGTTAAATACAGAAACACAGTTATCAATAGCTTCCTCAGTACCAATACGTTGTATTGTATTTATTACAATTTTCTTAGCCTCTTGACGGGCTGTTAGCTTAGCTTCTTCAATGGTACTTTGTATGTATGCCATTGCATCGGCTTGTGCCTCATTTTTGAGAGAATCTGTAAGCTGAGTTTTAGCTTCTTCTGCCGAAAGCCCTGAAATAACTTCCAATTGTTTGATTTGGCTTTTGTGTAAACGCTCTACCTCTTCTTGTTTTTTATCAATAGCAAGTAGGCGTAGTTCAGCTTCTTTATTTTTACCTTCCAAATCATCTTTAAGACGCTTATTTTGAGCTAATTCGTTTGAAACTTGTGATTCTTTATCACGAATACGTTTCTCGGCTTCAGCCATTTTTTTATCTTTACCTGCTATTACTTTTTCGTGTTCAGCTTTTAACTCTAAAAATTTTTCTTTTGCCTGTAAAATCTTGTCTTTTTTAATGTTTTCTGCTTCATTTTTAGCATCTTTCAAAAGTGAGCTAGCTTCTGTTTTTGCATTTGTAATTATTTTTGAAGCATTTTTTTTCTCCAATACTTTTGCAATTGTAAATCCAATAATTAATCCGAAAATTGCTGCAACTACAATTCCTAATATAAGTGTCATCATTGTTAATAAAAAATTATATATAAAAAAACCTACACTGATTAAGAGTTTGCATAAACTCCAAAGACAGGTTTAGGGCTACTGAGTTGGTCAAGTATCCGTGACAAGACGGCACGCTTTAGCAACTTCCACTCACCCTGTTATTAATTGTGAATGTTGAGTTTATCAAAAATGCAATCAATGTAGGCAGTAATCTTATTGTCTGTTAAATGAACGTTTATTTTAAATAACAGAATCCATTATTTTATAAATGTTTTCTAATTTTTCTTTAAGTGCCGAGTCTTGATTATTTTCATCAATTTTGGTCTGCTCTATTTGTGTAGCCAACACTATGGTACACATTGCCAAAGCATCTCTTTTGTCTTTTAATTCATAGCTTTGTTCAAAATTATGAATCATATCATTTATTTTTTTCGCAGCTTTCCGAAAACCTTCCTCCTGATGAGGTTCTATCTCTAACGGATATACTCTATCAGCTATAGAAAGTTTTATTTTTAAGAAATCTCCCATCTTAAATTTTATTTTGAAAGCTGAATGATGCAAGCATCAATCTCTCGAATTAAAGCATTTATTTTTAGTTTAGCTTCTGTTTTATTTTCATTACCGCCCAGAATACTATTAGCGATTTTAATAGCGTCATTCTTTTCTTTCCAACATTCGATTTGGTATTCCAATTCTTTTTTATCGTTGGTTAGCGTTTCAATAAGCTGAACAAGCCGCTGATTTTCAGCATTTAAATCATCTATTTTTTTTCGCAAAGAAGTCGCCTTTTCCTCAAGTAACTCGACTAATTCGTTTATATTACTCATTGCAAACATCTTTTAGTATTCCGTAGTTTGCAAAATTAATACAGAAATGTTAGAAAAACAATTTTTTGATGAATTAATTGAAATATATATACGCAAAGTGTTTATAATCAAATATTTATATTATTAAATAAAAATATAAGCTAAATATAGCCTTTTGTGTTTATTTTTTCGTATTTTTGCCAAAAATCATTTATTAATTAAATCTAAATATAATTATGATACAAAAAATAGTATTTCTACTTGCTTTTATAGTAAGTTCGTATGGAATTTTTGCCCAAGAAACTCCAATTAAGGAAGCTGAAGTGGGCGTAGAATATGGAGCTGGTGTAACTGACGAAAATTCAGTAGAGCGTGTATATGACACTGAAATGTTAGCAAGCCAACTTAACGAATCGAATCCAGAAATGAGCGATTTGATTATCAAAGCCAAAGTAACGGATGTATGCCCTAAAAGAGGTTGCTGGATTACTTTGGAAAACGATGCGAATGTCCTAATGTTCGTAAAAATGAAGGATTATGGATTTTTTCTTCCAAATTCTATCGTAGGAAAAACCATTTTATTAGATGGAAAAGCTACTTACAAAACCACTTCGGTAGAAAAATTACAAGCCAATGCTAAAAAAGCTAAAAAATCACGAAAAGAAATCCGTGCTATCACAGAGCCTCGCAAAGAAATTCATTTACTGGCAACAGGTATCCGAGTTGTAGAATAAACATACAAAAAAGCCACTTCTTTTCAGAAGTGGCTTTTTTATTAACGAAATAATATCTTTGTTAAACGTTTATTTTACTTTTTCTACGATAGCTTTGAAAGCCTCTGGGTGATTCATTGCTAAATCGGCAAGAACCTTACGATTCAATTCGATATTATTAGCTTTTAATTTACCCATAAACTGAGAGTAAGACAACCCGTGAAGTCTTGCTCCTGCGTTAATACGCACAATCCACAAGGCACGGAATGTTCTCTTTTTGTTACGGCGGTCTCTGTAAGCATATTGCATTGCTTTTTCAACAGCGTTTTTAGCTACCGTCCAAACGTTTTTTCTGCGACCAAAGAAACCTTTGGCTTGCTTCATTATTTTTTTTCTGCGAGCTCTACGAGCTACGGCGTTTACTGATCTTGGCATAAATGTTAATTATTTTTTGTAGTAGGTGGTCATTTTCAGACACTTAACTTACCTAACTCCACGGTTATTAATTCCCTTTTTGAGCTAAAAGTGTTGCCACTTTGAATTACTCAGATGTTTAAAAAACGATTATTTTAAACCTAATTGTTTTTTCACACTCGCCTCATCATTCGGATGAACCAATGTAGCGTGTGTTAATTTTAGCTTACGTTTTGTCGATTTTTTAGTCAAAATGTGACTTTTGTAAGCGTGCTTTCTTTTAATTTTACCAGAGCCTGTTACTTGAAAGCGTTTTTTAGCCCCTGATTTAGTTTTAATTTTTGGCATCTTGCTTTTGATTTTGTGATATTATTTCGTTTTTATTGTTTTACTTTTTGCAAAACGGGTGCAAAATTACAACTTTATTTTTTCTTAGGCAAGGGTGCAAGGAACATTGTCATACGTTTTCCTTCTAATTTTGGCATTTGCTCTACTTTTCCGAACTCTTCTAAGTCGGTAGCCAGGCGTAACAGCAATATTTCGCCTTGGTCTTTATAGATAATAGAACGACCTTTAAAGAATACGTAAGCCTTCACTTTTGAACCCTCTTTCAAAAATTTTTCGCCGTGTTTTTTCTTAAATTCGTAATCGTGTTCATCGGTTTGAGGTCCAAAACGGATTTCTTTAATAACCACTTTTACCGCCTTAGCCTTCATTTCTTTCTCACGTTTTTTCTGTTCGTAGAGGAATTTTTTGTAGTCAATCACCTTACAAACAGGAGGCGTTGCATTAGGTGAAATTTCCACCAAATCCAACTCTAATTCATCTGCAATTTCTAATGCTTTGCGAGTGGGGTATACGCCTGTTTCAACATTTTCCCCTACCAAACGAACCTCTGGCACACGAATCTCATTATTGATTCTATGCGGTTGTTTGTCGTCTCTACCCGGAGTGTTAACTTTCTTGTTAATAATCTTAAAGTTTTAATTAATACTATGTTTAGGGATTAGTAGTTAGGGGGCAGTAGTTAGAATTTTCAAGTTTCAAGAACCAAAATTTCAAGGTTCAAGATTTTCAAAATTGAATACTTGGATTTTCTATTATCTAATCACTAACCACTATTCCCTAATCACTAATTCTATTTAAATGATTTAATACTTTTTCCGATTTCGTCTTGAACAATTTTAGCAAAAGTTTCTACCGAAATAGCTCCTAAACTTTCGCCTCCGTGGCAACGAACCGAAATTGTTCCTTCTTTTTCCTCATTTTCCCCTACAATTAACATATAAGGTATTTTTTGAGTTTCCGCCTCACGGATTTTTTTGCCAATCGTTTCGTTGCGATTGTCTATTAGGGTGCGAATTTCGAAATTTTCTAATAATTTCAAAACTTTTTGAGCATAATTTTCGTATTTTTCACTTAACGATAATATAATCGCTTGGGTTGGCATCAACCAAAGAGGGAAATTTCCTGCGGTATGCTCCAACAAAATTGCCACAAAACGCTCCATACTTCCGAACGGAGCTCGGTGAATCATCACAGGTCTATGTAGTTCATTATCAGAACCTTTGTACCATAAATCAAAACGCTCTGGCAAATTGTAATCTACCTGAATTGTACCCAATTGCCAACTTCTGCCTAAGGCATCTTTCACCATAAAATCCAATTTAGGACCATAAAAAGCCGCTTCGCCCGTTTCGATTACATAATTCAACCCTTTTTCTTTGGCTGCGTTGATGATAGCATTTTCCGCCTTCTCCCAATTTTCATTACTTCCGATGTATTTTGACGGATTTTCAGGGTCGCGAAGTGAAACCTGAGCCGTAAAGTTCTCAAATCCAAGCGAACCGAATACATAAAGCACCAAATCAATTACATTTTTGAATTCCGAGTCAAGTTGCTCAGGCGTACAGAAAATGTGAGCATCGTCCTGCGTAAAGCAACGCACTCGTGTAAGTCCGTGAAGCTCACCACTTTGCTCATAGCGATATACCGTTCCAAACTCGGCAAAACGCTTCGGCAAATCTTTATAACTCCACGGGCGAGAATTGTAAATTTCGCAATGATGCGGACAATTCATCGGTTTTAGCAAATATTCCTCGCCTTCGTTGGGCGTTGCTATCGGCTGAAAACTGTCTTTTCCGTATTTTTCCCAATGCCCCGAAGTTACATACAAATTTTTATGCCCGATGTGAGGAGAAACCACCTGCTCGTAACCCGCTTGTTTTTGAGCTTTTCGTAAGAAAGTTTCCAAACGCTCCCGCAAAGCCGCTCCTTTCGGAAGCCACAAAGGCAAACCTTGTCCTACTTTATTTGAAAAAGTGAACAACTCCAATTCTTTACCTAACTTCCTGTGGTCTCGCTTTTTAGCTTCTTCCAAAAGGGTTAGATAGTCGGTCAAATCTTTTTGTTTAGGGAACGAAATTCCATAAACCCGCGTAAGCTGTGGTTTATTTTCATCGCCTCGCCAGTAAGCACCTGCGATGCTCAGAATTTTCACCGCTTTTACAAAACCTGTGTTGGGTAAATGCCCTCCACGGCAAAGGTCGGTAAAAGTGCTATGGTCGCAAAATGTGATTGAGCCATCTTCCAGATTTTCAATAAGTTCTGTTTTGTACGGATTGTCTTTATACAAATCCAAAGCCTCTTTTTTGCTTACAGAACGCATTGAAAATGTGTGTTTTCCTTTGGCTATTTCAAGCATTTTTTTCTCAATTTCAGGAATATCTTTCTCTGAAAAACTGTGATTTCCGAAATCAACATCGTAATAAAAACCATTGGCTATCGCAGGTCCTATGGTCAATTTGATGTTCGGATAGGTTTCTTCTAAGGCTTGAGCCAAAATGTGAGCCGATGAATGCCAAAAGGCTTTTTTTCCTTCGGCATCGTTCCAAGTGTATAAAACTAAACTTCCGTCCGTGGTCAAAGGCGTTGTCGTTTCAATGGTTTTTCCATCGTAACTTGCTGATAGCACGTTTCTTGCCAAGCCCTCACTAATGCTGAGAGCCACATCATAAGGAGTAGTTCCTTTGCTAAACTCTTTAACCGAACCGTCGGGTAGTGTAATTTTAATCATATAATCTACTTATTTAAAGCGACAAATGTAAAAAAATAAAATGAAAATAGGAAATTATTTGGATTCTGAATTTTCAAACTGATTTGCAAAAATCCTCAAAATCAATCTTTCTTTTTTTCTTCTTTTTGTTTTTCTTTTCTATAAAGAGGAATCAAATATGAAATCGTATAATTATAACTTGCTCCAAATCGGCTTCCTTCTCTGATACGATTAAATCCTGGAATCCAATAATTTGGGAATTTATCATACGAATTAGCAACAAGAATTCCTAAACGAATACTCGCTCCTGCGTATAAATTCTTCAAAAGTTCTACTTTTAATCCTAAAACTAACTCTAACCAATGTGCCGTTCGTCCGCCATACGTTCGTATCCAATCCAAACTTACTCCTGTTACATCTTCTGTCCAATATTGATTGTCTTTATGAAGCGAATATGCCGTCAATTCTTGAGAAAATAACGAAAAAGCATACCTTCCTCCCACATAAATCATATTTTCCATTCCATACCAATTTCCGTAAGTGTTATAATCTACCCCAAAACGAAGAAATTGACCATTTGTTTTGTATGAAAAATAATCCTCCGTAGTACTTTTTCGCTCTAAACCAAGCTCTGCGGCTATATAATACTGATAATTAAATCGATAGTCCCCCACCAATTCTATACCGTAATAATCTTTATCTAACAACGCACGAATAGGCTTACTGATATCTGCCCCCACTCGCAATCCATAACGCTGTTTATACACGGGTGCTTGAATAGTATCTTCCTGAGAAAAAGCTACTTGAAAGAAAAATAGACTAATGATATAACTGTATTTGAGCACTATTTTCATCTTTAACACTTGTATTTTTTATATTAACTGATTTTACCCAAGAATTACCAAGATTTTCTACTGTGGCACTAAGTGTATTATAAACAACTTTAAAACCACAGGCTTTTCCTACAAATTCTTCTTCAGTACTATAAGTAAAAGTAACTGTAGCAACATTACCCGAAGTAATAGTTCCTGATGTGGCATCATAGGTCGCCTCACTAACTAAGACATAAGTCGTAGTAGGATTCGTTACCTTCAGAGGCAATGCGAGTGAATCGGTTGTAGCATTAGTCAAAATTGTATTTGTTCCTTCCCCATATACGATTAAATTATCTACTGACTTTACCGTAGATGTTGCACTTGCATCATAAAAACGAACTATTAACCGTGGCGTATTTACTGATTTATCACACAAATCATCAGATTCGCAAGACCAAAAAACACCAAAGCCCAAACCTAAAAAGCATATACTTCCTATTATTTTCACAAAGGATTTCATTATTTTTTATTTTAAAGCGACAAATATAAGAATTTATCAGATAAAACTGAAAAAATCCAATTATGTTTTTCTCAAAACAAAAAAACCGCTTCTTTTTAAGAAACGGCTTTTTATTAAAATAAAAAATATTATTTTTTCTTTTTCGCACCTTTTTCTGCTTTTGCAGCTTCTTGTGCAGCTTTCATCGCAGCACGTGAAATTCTTATTTGGCAAACTACAGTATTATCTGGATGCATAATTTTGTAATCATCTTGGGCCAACTTCGTAACGTATAATTTGTTACCCATTTCCATTCCTGAAATATCTACTGGAACGAAATCTGGTAATTTCGCAGGAAGTGCTTTTACTTTTAATTTGCGATTTACTACACGCAAAGTACCACCTGCCATAACTCCTGGTGAAGTTCCTACAATTTGGATAGGTACTTCAATAGTAATTTCTTTGTCATCGTGTAATTGATAAAAATCAATGTGAATGATTTTATCAGTAACTGGGTCAAACTGAATATCTTGCAAAATAGCAGTATACGTTTTCCCTCCTTCTAATTCAATTGTAGCTGTGTACACATTAGGAGTGTAAACGATGCTTTTGAACACTAATTCTGGTGCTGAAAAATGCAGAACATTGTCTCCTCCGTATAACACGCAAGGTACCTGTCCAGCATTACGTAAGGCTTTGCTTGATGCTTTACCCACGCTTTCTCTTTGAGATCCTTTGATTGCAATTGATTTCATTTAAAAATATTTAGTTATTAATTAATTTACTTATTTATCTATATTTTACATTATGAATTTCGAACTTATCGAAGTGTTTTCGTGTACTCGATGCATTACTTCTGCGAATAAATCTGCACAACTTAACACTTTTATTTTCGAACTTGGTTGTCTAAGCGGAATCGAATCGGTAACTATAAGTTCTTCTAACTCAGAGTTTTCAATACGCTCATAAGCTCCTCCGCTTAAAATAGCATGGGTAGCTACCGCTCTGACACTAACTGCCCCACGAGCTTTCATAAGCTCTGCTGCTTTTACTAATGTCCCTGCTGTATCCACCATATCATCTACTAAAACTACATTCTTGCCTTCTACCTCTCCGATAAGTTCCATCGTTTCGATAACATTAGCTTGTTTACGCTGTTTATAGCAAATTACTACTTCACTATTCAAATATTTAGAATATGCGTACGCCCTTTTTGAGCCTCCCATATCAGGTGAAGCCATACATAAATTATTTAGTTTCAAATTTTGCAAATAAGGCAAAAATATAGTTGATGCGTATAAATGATCCACAGGACGCTCAAAGAAACCTTGTATTTGGTCTGCGTGCAAATCCATCGTAATAATACGTGTTGCTCCTGCGGTTTCCAAAAGATTAGCCACTAATTTTGCAGCAATTGGCACCCTTGGTTTGTCTTTTCTATCTTGACGAGCCCATCCAAAGTAAGGCATCACAGCGGTAATGTGGCGTGCAGACGCTCTTTTGGCAGCATCTAACATCAATAACATTTCCATTAAATTTTCACAACTTGGATTCGTCGAACCTATAATAAAAACCCTTGCTCCACGCACAGATTCTTCAAATGACGGCTGAAACTCTCCGTCGCTAAAACGTAACGTTTTCACTTCGCCTAAGTGCGTTCCATATTTTTCAGCAATTTTTCTTGCCAACTCCACACTTTGTGAACAAGCAAAAATCTTTGATTCAGGTACTAAATATGCCATAATATAAAATAAATACGGTGTGATTGGTATTTAACATCTCTCATTTGCGGGGCAAAGGTATAAATTTTTAAATTATTTTCTCTATTTTTTTCTACTTTTTTTTGCATATAATAAAAACTTATGTATCTTTGCACCCGAAATAATAAAAAAAGCCTGAGTGGCGGAATTGGTAGACGCGCACGACTCAAACTCGTGTTCTTCGGAGTGAGGGTTCGATTCCCTCCTCAGGTACAGCTTAATCCCTTTATAATCAATGATTATTTAGGGATTTTATTTTTGAAATAAATTCCTCTAAACAGAAAATTTTTGGTTTTTAAAACAAAAAATGTATTTTTGCAATCCTTATACAAAATCACCATGAAATTAAAACACGCTTTATTTATCATTCTAACTGTACTTATCATTGACCAATGGAGCAAAATATACGTCAAAACACATTTTATACTCAATGAAAGTGTAGAAGTTTTCAGTTGGTTTCAAATATTATTCATTGAAAATGAAGGAGCTGCGTGGGGAACAAAAATCCCAGGTGATTATGGTAAACTCATCTTAACTTTATTCAGAATTGTTGCCGTTTGCGGATTCAGCTACTGGCTGGTACAATCTATCAAGAAAAAACAATCTACTATTTTGATTGTTTCCATTACATTGATTTTAGCAGGAGCCTTAGGGAACATTATTGATTCTGTATTTTATGGTGTTATTTTTGACCATAGTTACGGCAATGTTGCCACATTGTTTTCAGACCAACCTTACGGAACTTTACTACACGGAAAAGTTGTAGATATGTTCTATTTTCCGCTGATAGACACTGTTTTACCTGAATGGTTCCCATTTTGGGGAGGTGAAAGATTCCGATTCTTTGAGCCTGTTTTTAATGTTGCTGATTCTGCTATTAGTGTAGCTGCAGGGCTTTTAATCGTTTTTAATAAAAAGGCTTTCCCTAAAAAATAGTTCACGCTATCTGTTGTTATAAATACAAATTTAATTCTGAATAGAAAAAGAATTTAAAAAAGTAGATTCTGTATAATTTTATATCACGTTTGTCTCTGAAAATCAGAAATAATTTGCTTAGTTTGCTTTTTTAACGCTTAGAAATCAGTTTATTAAAACTTCTTTTATTGTTTTTCGATTTCCGTTATAAATATTCAAGTCTATTTTTACTTTAGAACCTGGTGTAATACCATTTTCTGTAAACTGCCACATTTTCCAAGGGTGGAGCGATGTAGGTGTAGGGACATTGTTGTAATTGGCTATCCAAAGTGGATAATTCCTAAATTTACTATGCAAATAATCATCATAAAAGCTAATATACGTATAAATTATCGGCTTTTTTCCATATTTTTGCTCTACAATATCTAACCAAGTCTGAATATCTTGTAAATATTGCTCTACTTTTTTCTTTTTTGGCAATTTTTCCACGTCCAAAATTGGTAAAAAATCTCCTTTTTCAAGTTTTACTGTTTTTAAATACGAATTTGCTTGCAGAACAGGGTCTTCATCAGGACGATAATAATGATAAGCCCCCCGTATTAGATTGTATTTTTTAGCTTTTTGCCAAAAAAAAGGAAAATTATTATCGGTTGTATTATTGCCCATTGTGGCTCGAAATATAGCAAATTCCAAAGGAATAATACCCTTGTTTAGGTGTAAACTATCCCATATAATATCTTCTCTTTCTTGATAATGAGATAAATCTATTCCAAAAACTTTATCTTTATACCTATTCACAATTTGCTCTATACGTTGCTTTTCGTAAATAGTATTCACTTTTTTTGAAGAAAATTTATTGATAATCTTTTGATAATAAGCAGGATAGTTATACCTAACATACATCATTGAGCCAAACCCCATTCCTAACAACACAAAAAACAATAACAATACGAAATTTTTTGTCGAAAAACTCTTTTTCCGCCTCTGTAATGTTCTTTTTTTTTGTTTTTTCGCCATCAGTTATTTCAGTTAATTATGTCACCTGCAAATGTAGTGAATAATTTTTTAAAAAGAAAAGTTTTAAAATCATTAAAAACTTTTGTCGCATATTCAGATTTTTTAGGTATTAAAAAATCAACGCCTTACAGTTGTCCCAAATTTGACACACTAATTTAAAAAAACCAAGCGTAACTAACTTATTTATAGTATAGTTACGCT
>JAUNHN010000067.1:0-4335 GCA_030523915.1 Capnocytophaga sp.
GAAAAATATTCGTGTAGGAATCGGTAATACAAGTCGTTTCCTTGAAAAAATAAGTTGAGTGAGAAGATATTATCAGTTAAGTAGAGTTAAAATAAAATTTTGTTTTGCTAATTTTAACAGTTTAAATGGTATTTAGTTCATTTTTTAATTTTAACTTTGCAATTTGAGAAACAAGCTCGTTTATGAAGAAATTACAGCGTTTTTTAGCTTCTTTCGGCAAGTTTTGTTTTTTCAAATTAAAGAATAAAGTATGAAGATATTAATAAAATCCGCAAAAATTTTAGATACATCGAGTGATTTTCATAACAAGGTTCAGGATATTTTAATTTCGGACGGAATTATCACGAAAATTTCAAACACAATATCTGCAGAAGGTGTAGATAAGACGATAGAAAATGTATGTATTTCCCAAGGTTGGGCGGATAGTAGTGTTTGTTTTGGGGAACCAGGTTTTGAAGAAAATGAAACATTGGAAAACGGAATGAATACAGCCCAAAAAAGCGGATTTACGCATGTGCTAATCAATCCACAAACAGACCCCATAACAGATACCAAAACGGCTGTGAGTTACATCAAAGAAAAAACGAAAAAATTTGGAGTTACGGCACATCCCATTGGGGCTTTGACCTTGCAAAGTAAAGGAGAGGCTTTGGCAGAATTGTTCGATATGCAGAGTGGGGGAGCGGTGGCTTTCGGCGACTATAAAAAAGCTATCGGGAATAGCAATTTGCTGAAAATAGCATTACAATACACACAAAATTTCGGAGGAATTGTAATTTCTTTTCCTAATGACACTAAAATTATGGGAAAAGGGATTGTAAATGAGCATATTTCGGCAACAAGGCTCGGACTTAAAGGTATTCCTGCTTTGGCTGAAGAGCTTTGTATAGCACGGGATTTGGCTATTTTAGAATATGCAGGAGGAAAATTGCACATTCCTACGATTTCTACTGCTAAATCAGTAGAATTAATCCGTGAAGCGAAAGCAAAAGGGTTAGACGTAACTTGCAGTGTATCAATCCATAATATTCATTTTACAGATGATGTTTTAAATGAATTTGATACAAATTATAAAGTACTTCCTCCGCTTCGTGATTTGGATAATGTGGAGGCTTTGCGAAAGGCTTTAAGTGATGGAGTTATTGATTTTGTTACCTCTGACCATAATCCGCAAAATATAGAATTTAAGTTCAAAGAATTTGATTATGCTTCGTACGGAACTATTGGCTTGGAAAGTGCTTTTGGTATTTTAAATCAATACGTTAGCTTAGAAAAAACGGTGGAATTATTAACTGCTGCTCGTCAGCGATTTGGTATTAAAACAGTTCCGATAGCCGAAAATACACAAGCTGATTTAACTTTATTTAGCCCAGAAGGAAGTTATATTTTTGAAAAACAACATATATTGTCAAGTTCAAAAAATTCGGCTTTTTTGGGAGAAAAATTAAATGGAAAAGTATTGGGAATTATATCAAATAACCAATTGATATTGAATAACTAATATTTTATAAGAAAAAGAAAAATAAAAAAAGAGATGATTTTTTAAAATTATTCAATAAAAATTGAATATTGAGATGAATTATGAGATAAAATAAATGGATTTTTAAAAATTAAAAAATGAAAACAAATGATTCACTACCCTTGAATTACGTTATTCGTGAACCTTTGATAAAAATAAAGCGTTCACCAGTAATTTTTATGCTTCACGGTTATGGAAGCAATGAAGAAGACTTATTTTCCTTTGCAGAAGAATTGCCAGAGGAATATACAATCATTTCAGTTAGAGCTCCTTATAAGCTCACAGAATTTGGTTATGCGTGGTATGCGATTAATTTCGATGCTGAACAAAATAAATGGAGCAATCATCTACAAGCCGAAGAATCACGTGATTTGCTGGTAAATTTTATAGATGAGGCTTGTAAATTGTACAATTTGGATACGAAGAATATCACTTTGTTGGGGTTCAGTCAGGGCAGTATTTTGAGTATGGCGATAGCGATTTCATATCCTCGTAAAGTGCGTAGAGTCATTGCTTTAAGTGGTTATTTGAATACTGAAATTCTGAAAGAAAATTATAGAAAAGAAAATCATTCGGCGTTACATTTCTATGTCTCGCACGGAACAAGTGACCAAGTGATTCCTATCGAATGGGCAAGAAAAACACCAGATTTTTTGAGAAATTTAGGGATTGATTACAAATATGAAGAATTCCCCATAGGACACGGAGTATCGCCACAGAATTTCTATTCGTTTAGAAATTGGCTTTTGAATACTTAAGTGTCATATATTCAGATGTTTATATGAGAGGCGTTATCAAATCAAAATACGATATTTTAAAGCAAAAAGCATACGTAATCATTTATGGAACTAATACGTATTTAGGAAGGCTTTTTGACATTGTTTTGCTGATATTAATTTTTATCAGTGTGATTATGGTAATGCTCGAAACGGTGGAAGATATTGACCATAAAGTACATACGCTTTTGGTATTTTTGGAATGGCTCATTACGATTTTCTTCACCTTGGAATATATTCTACGGATTATTTCCAATAAAAAGCCTTTGCAATATATTTTTAGCTTTTATGGAATTATTGATTTGATTTCGATATTACCGATGTACTTGTCATTTTTCATTCCTGGGTCAAAGGCACTTTCGGTAGTAAGAGCATTGCGATTGCTTCGTATTTTTCGTATTTTGGATTTGGTAAGTTTTACAGACCAAGGTAACGAACTGAAAATGGCTCTTAGAACAAGCAGCAATAAAATCATTGTATTTATTTATTTCGTTTTGGTGATTTGTGTGCTTTTGGGGTCATTGATGTATGTAATAGAAAGCCCTGCGAGTGGCTTTACCAGTATTCCTCGAAGTATTTATTGGTGTATAGTTACCTTAACCACAGTAGGTTACGGAGATATAGCTCCTGCCACTACGTTAGGGCAAATGATAGCTTCGTTTGTAATGATTTTGGGTTATGGAATAATTGCTGTGCCTACAGGAATTGTTACAGCCGAATATTCTCGAGCTAAATCCAAAGTAAAATTAGGTACATTTCAATCAAAATCATACCAAAATGAAGAAGAACCTCCAATAGAGAAAGAAACTTGTCCTAATTGTGGGCATCAAAATCATCAAAAAGGAGCTAAATTCTGTTGCCAGTGTGGGGTTTTGTTAGGAACGGAAAAAGATGAGTTGGGAGTATAAAAAGTTGTTAATCACAGTAGTAGGACCTACGGCTATAGGCAAAACTCGTTTGGCAATAGCTTTGGCGAAATATTATCAGACAGAAATTATTTCGTGTGATTCTCGCCAGTTTTTTAAAGAAATGCAAATAGGAACGGCTGTTCCTGAACAAATTGATTTAGAGGAAGCTAAGCATCATTTTATTCAGCATAAAAGTATTTTTGAGCCGTATTCGGTAGGAGATTTTGAGCGAGATGCTATTCGGAAATTGGAGCAACTGTTTGATTATCATAATGTTGTAATAATGGTAGGAGGAAGTGGCTTATATGTTGATGCAATTTTAAAAGGATTGGATAATTTTCCTAATGTGCCAGAAGAAATTCGATTACAACTCAATAAACAATACCAAGCCAACGGGATAAAATTCTTGCAGGAAAAATTAAAAGCATTAGACCCAATTCATTTCTCCCGAATGGATATCCAAAATCCGCAACGGATGATTCGAGCTTTGGAAGTGTGTATGGCAAGTGGAAAACCATATTCTTCTTTTTTGGAAAAAAATCAAACTCAGCGTAATTTTTCAACTATCGAAATAGGACTTACCGCTGATAGAAATATTGTATATCAACGAATTAACGACCGAGTAGAACAAATGCTTACAAATGGATTGCTTTGTGAAGCTCAAAATTTATTTCCGTACAAGCACTTAAACGCACTGCAAACGGTAGGGTATCGGGAATTATTTCGTTTTTTGGAAGGGGCGGATTCTTTGGATTTTGCAATAGAAGAAATCAAAAAAAACACTCGTAGATTTGCTAAGCGGCAGTATACGTGGTTTTATAAAAATAAAAATATATTATGGTTTGATTATCAATGTGATACGTTGGAAATTATAGAAAGGATAAATTTGTTCTAAAATCATAAAAAAATATAAAAATTTATTAGATAAAGCAATTATATATTTTCTTTTTTGACTGATTTTTAAAATAGAATTATTAAAATTTTATTAAAAAACAAGGATATATTTTTTTATGTGTATTTTTTAGTTACTTTTGCCACGATAATTAAAACAAAGTACAATTTTTAAAACTAAAAATCAAAACACGCTATGGGATTTTTAAAAGAATTTAAAGAATTTGCCGTAAAAGGTAAT
>JAUNHN010000067.1:4345-13397 GCA_030523915.1 Capnocytophaga sp.
GCAGTCGGTGTTATCATCGGAGGTGCTTTCGGAGCTATTGTAAATTCATTGGTATCAGACGTAATTACACCGTTGTTATTGACACCTGCATTGGAAGCTACAGGAGCAAAAAATTTAGAAGGTTTGGTTTGGAATGGAGTAGCTTATGGTAAATTCCTTGCCGCTGTTATTAACATCTTGTGTATTGCTATTGTATTGTTTGTGATGATTAAAGGACTTAACAAACTGAAAAAAGAAGAGCCAGTTGTAGAAGAACCCGCTGCACCAGCAGGACCTACTCAAGAGGAATTGCTTGCAGAAATCAGAGATTTATTGAAAAAATAAATACAATTTCAATGTGTACCGCTACGCTACACATTTCGGTTAAGCATTAATTATTAATTAAATGAGGTTGTCTGAAAAAGATAACCTCTTTTTTTTTAGGTATTATTTTACCAAGTTATTTAAAATTAGTGTATCTTTGTCGTATCTAATCTCTGAAAGAAATGGCATATATTGATTATTACAAAATTTTAGAAATTGATAAGACAGCAACACAAGACCAAATAAAAAAAGCATATCGAAAACTTGCTCGTAAATATCACCCAGATATGAATCCGGGAGATAAGACTGCTGAGCAGAAATTCAAGCAACTTAATGAAGCAAATGAAGTACTAAGTAATCCAGAAAATCGTGCAAAGTATGACAAATATGGAGAGCATTGGAAATATGGAGAAGAGTATGAAAAAGCCCAACAAACTCAAAAATCTTACGAAAATTATAGAGAAAGTTATCAAAATACGGAAGATTATTCAGATTTCTTTAAAGATATGTTCGGGGAATCGGGCTTTGGGGGGAGAGCCTCGTATAATAGAGCTTCGGGAAAATTTAAAGGGCAAGATATTTATGCAAATATGACCCTTTCATTAAGAGAAGTTATGGCAACACAACAAAAAACTTTTTCTATAAATGGAAAAAATATTCGTATAACTATACCAGCAGGAGCTTATGACGGGCAGCAAATCAAACTAAAAGGACACGGAAGCCCAGGGTATAACGGAGGTCCTAATGGAGATTTATACATAACGTTTAATATTGAGCCAGATAACCAATTTGAACGTGTAGAAAATGACCTCAAAATAAAAGTTACGATTGATTTATATACGGCAATATTAGGAGGTGAAATACAAATAGATACATTAAACGGAAAGGTAAAACTTAAAGTACTTCCAGAAACTCAGAATGAAACTACTGTCCGTTTGAAAGGAAAAGGACTTCCTATTTATAAAAAAGATGGTGAATATGGTGATTTATTCATTACATATCAGGTACAACTTCCTAAAAATCTGACGGAAAAACAAAAAGAATTATTTGAACAACTTAAAAATTCATAGCTATGGAAGAAAGAATTTCAAGAGAAGAAATCGTACGGATATATAACATTGAGGTTACTTTTTTCAATGATTTAGAGGCTTGTGGACTTATAGAAACAGAAGTTATAAACGAAGTTACGTATTTGCATTACGACCAACTGTCTAATTTAGAGCGTTTTATGAATTGGCATTATGATTTGGAAGTGAATGTTCCTAGTTTGGAAATCATTCATCGATTATTAGCCCAAATACATTTTTTACAGGAAGAAAATAAAAAATTATCAAACAAATAAATTCAATATTTTTCAAATATGAGCAAACAACAGATTATTCAAGCAAGTTTACTTAATAGTGTTTCGTATTCTACTTATCGCAATATGATAGAAAAGTGGGTTCAAGAAGGTAAAACCAGTGGACCTGAACAAGGACAGGAGCAAATCCATTACACAGCACTTAATGAAAAGCGTTACAAACGATTGGATAAAAGTATTGTAATTCCAGAAGAAAAGGCTGAATTTTTCAGAAATTATTCTAAAAGTATCACACTGCTTGTTATTACTGAATCTTGGTGTGGCGATGCTGCTCAGATAGTGCCTGTGGTTAATAAAATAGCAGAACTCAACCCTAAAATTATGCTTAAATTGGTGTTTAGAGATGAAAATGAGGCTCTTATGAATTTGTTTTTGACCAATGGAGGCAAAGCAATTCCAGTAGTTGTATTTTTGGATTTAGAGAACAATGTGTTGGCTTGGTGGGGTTCACGTCCGTCAATTGCTACCAAAATGGTAGAAGATTACAAAGCTGTACACGGGAAACTTTCACCTGAATTTAAGGAAGAACTCCAAAAATGGTACAATCAGGACAAAGGTAATAACATTGTAGATGATTTTATAAAAATCCTCAAAGATATAAATAAATAGTTATTTTTTGGCTATCGAATTGATAATCAGCTCGGCGGTATGGTTACTTGCACCTTCTCCGCCGAGTTTTTCGCGTAAAGAGGTATAGTCTTTCAGTATCTGAAGTCTATGATTTGGGTCTAATAATTTATCTAATTCAATTTTTAAATTGGTTGTATTTAGTTCATTCTGAATAAGTTCTGTAACTACGGATTTATCCATTATCAGATTTACTAATGAAATATATTTCAAATTAATAATTCGTTTGGCGATTTGGTAAGAAAGCCAATTTCCTTTGTAACAAACCACTTCGGGGACGTTGAACAAAGCTGTCTCAAGAGTCGCTGTTCCACTAGTAACTAATGCACAAGTAGCCACGGAAAGCAAATCGTAGGTTTTTCCACTTACAAAATGTACATTTTCCCCCTTAATAAACTGCTGATAGAACGAAAATTCCTGCGAAGGAGCTCCTGCAATTACAAATTGACAATCGTGATAACTATCGGTAATAGAGAGCATTATAGAAAGCATTTTGGCAATTTCTTGCTTTCTGCTACCAGGTAGAAGTGCGATAATAGGACGATTGTCCAATTTGTTTTCTTTTTTGAAAATTACCTCATCTATTGGAGCATGCTGTGCGATGGCATCAAGTAGTGGATGTCCTACGAAATGAACTGGAAATTGATGCTTTTTCTCGTAAAAATCTTTTTCAAAAGGGAGGATAACATACATATTGTCTACATCACGTTTGATAGCTTTGATTCGGTTTTCCTTCCAAGCCCAAATCTGAGGAGAAATATAATAATTGGTTTGAAATCCTTTTTCTTTAGCCCATTTTGCAATACGCATATTAAAACCAGGGTAATCAATAAAAATAATTGTGTCAGGTTGATAAATTTCAATATCTTTTTTGCAAAAACTAATATTCCGCAGAATGGTACGCAAATTTGTGATTACCTCCCAAAACCCCATAAACGCTAAATCACGGTAATGTTTCACAAGCGTTCCGCCAATTTGTTGCATTCTATCGCCTCCCCAAAAACGAAAATCGGCTTTTGGGTCTTTTTTTGCGATTGATTTCATCAAATTGGCTCCGTGTAAATCTCCTGAAGCCTCACCTGCGATAATGTAATATTTCATTGGGTAGAGCTATTGTTTGTTTTTCTTTTTGTAGATAATTCGGCTAAGCCATTCAAATTGAAATAATCCTCTATCCGAAGCCACACGTGAGGTTAAGTAAAAACCTAATGGTAACAAAATAAATGTCGAAATCCAAGGTGCTATGATAGGGCTAATTGTATTATTTTCAGCAATATTCTTGATGAACATTCCTATAAAATGGTAGGAAAGAAATAGTATCATAGCTACAACCAAAGGCAATCCAATACCTCCTTTACGGATTAAAGCTCCCAAAGGTGCAGCTACAAAAAACAATACAATGCAAGAAACTGTCAAAGCAAATTTATCACTTAGATTGATAATATGCAAATTCATTAGCTTATAACGATACTCTACGTCATTTTGTCGAAATTCGAGATTATCAAACTGATTTTTGTTATTGTTAATAGCAAGTTCCCACACTTGTGCTTTTTTGTTTTGGTCAAAGGTATTAACCAAATCATCGAGGGATTTGATTTCAGCTTTTTCTTTTTGGTTGATTTCTTTTTTTTCTTTTACAGGTTGCGTGGAATTTAGAATTCCTGTACGGCGGTACATACTATTACCTTGGTCAGTCAAAATTCGTTTAAAATCAGTACGTAAAGAGTCAATGGCGTAGTCTAACTGCCCTACATTCATCATTTTATAGGTAATAACGTCTGTTTTTTCGTTGAAATCTACATTATTCAAATGCGAAAGGTCAAGATTGATAACATATTTTTCGAAATGCACTTTGGCAAAAGGAAATCGTTCTTGTTGGGCATATGTTCGCGTTTTAATATCTTCGTAATAAGTTCCATTTTCGAGGATTAGTTGTAGAAAATCACTATTTTTTCCACTTTTAAGTTCACCTCGCTCAGCATTGATGACGGTTCTGTTTACTCGGTCAGGTGTTTTTTTATGGATGATTACTTTTTCTAAAAATTCATCATTTTCGCCGTGTTTTTTACTTACTTTGATACTAATTTCATCTCCTATATTCGAGAAAATTCCTTCGGGGATAGCCATTGCAGGTTTTACTTTGGCGATATTCCTACGTAGCGTAAACACTTCCTGATATGCCACAGGAATTACATTGTTTACTAAAAAAAATGTTATACCACTTAAGAATATCATAAAAATAATTAGTGGTCGCATAATTCTCAGTAGTGAAACTCCTGAGGCTTTCATTGCAGCAAATTCGTAATTTTCAGCAAAAGCTCCAAAAGTCATAATAGATGAAACCACCACTGCCAATGGCAAAATAATGGGAATCAACTGGGGTATGAAAAACAATAAAAATTTACCGATAATCCACAATTCTAGCCCACGACCAGCAAGTTCATCGATGTATGTCCAAATGGTGTGGAAGACAAAAATTAATATTAAAATGGAAAGCGTTCCTAAAAAATTTTTGAGAAACTGTGTAAGTATGTATCGGTCTAAAATTTTCATTGTCAATGGGTTAAAATTTCTAATATTAGAAATTTGTCATCATAGTAAAATTAGGACATTTTAAAGTTCGGAAATGTAATATCCTTCTTTTTTGTATTTTTCTTTGTCGAATTTGAACAAATTGGCTGAAATAGGTTGATTTGTTTTGAATGTATTTACCGTAATGGTGGTTTTTGTATTGTTTTTTCCTATTTCGATTAAGTTATATATATGTTTGGTTTGCACATCAATTCCCAGTAGTATTTGCTTAATTTCAGAGTTACTTTTTTGTGGTTTTAGCTCAATGTATTGAATTTTTCGACCACGTACATTTTGCTCTATGTCCCATTTGTAGTTGTATCCTTTTCGATAGAAAGTTAGCATTTTGGAAGGTGTAATAGCTGCCTCATCGTTTACTGTGGATTCAATGATAACTTCTTCATTTTCAGGTACTATTGTGTATGTTTTATTTCCGTCATATATTTTGGTAGCACCCAAATAATTCAGTACATATTTGTCCTTGGCTAAGGTAACATTTCCTTTGGTTTCCTGATTTATTTTTTCGACTACGTTATCCAAATTGTATTTAAAATCAATGTAGATATTATCATAGCTCACTATTTTATCATATACTTGGTCAAGTAATTTTTTTGCTTTGTCACTGTTTTGAGCATTTGCAAAAAATCCGCATAAAGTAATGATTCCTAAAATTATTTTTCTCATTTCTGTTTATTATTTTTTTTGATGTTCTGTTTCTATGTACCAATAATTGTTCCAAAAATAAAATTATCTTGATTATTTAGGAACATAATTGTCATTAGTTTTCGTTTAAAAGTCTATCTAACGATGTTATATCCTGAATGAGTACTTGTCGGGCTTTACTCCCCTCAAAAGGACCTACAATACCCGCGTGTTCCAATTGGTCTATAAGTCGTCCCGCACGATTATAACCCAGCTTCAGTTTGCGTTGCAAAAGGGAAGCCGAGCCTTGCTGTGCATTGATTATCACTTCGGCAGCTTCTCTGAAAAGAGGGTCTCGTTCCGAAGGGTCAAAATCTAAATCCATAGCTTCTCCTTCACCACCTACATATTCAGGAAGTAAATAAGCATCAGGATATGCCTTTTGATTTCCGATAAACTCTGTGATGTGATTTACTTCGGGGGTGTCGACAAACGCACATTGGATACGTATTGGTTCGTTCCCCTGCGTATAAAGCATATCTCCACGACCGATGAGTTGTTCCGCTCCTGAGCCGTCCAAAATGGTTTTTGAGTCAATTTTTGAGGTTACACGGAATGCAATTCGGGCAGGGAAATTGGCTTTGATAATCCCCGTGATGACGTTTACGGACGGACGTTGCGTAGCGATAATCAAGTGAATACCAATGGCTCGGGCTAATTGTGCCAAACGTGCAATTGGTAATTCTACCTCTTTTCCTGCGGTCATAATCAAATCGGCAAACTCATCGACTACCAATACGATGTAAGGCAAAAATCGGTGTCCTTCGTTCGGATTCAGTTGGCGAGCCTTGAATTTGGCGTTGTATTCTTTGATGTTACGAACCATTGCATTTTTCAACAATTCATAACGATTGTCCATTTCGATACAAAGAGAGTTCAGCGTATTGACTACTTTTTTGTTGTCGGTAATGATAGCTTCCTCACTATCAGGGAGTTTGGCTAAGAAATGTCGTTCTATGGTATTGAAAAGTGTTAGCTCTACCTTTTTTGGGTCTACCAAAACGAATTTCACTTCGGCAGGATGTTTTTTATAGAGTAGGGACGTGAGGACTACGTTAAGCCCTACGGATTTTCCTTGTCCCGTAGCACCTGCCATCAGTAAGTGAGGCATTTTGGTAAGGTCAGCCACAAACGTTTCGTTGCTAATTGTTTTTCCAAACGCCACAGGAAGTTCCATTTCGGAATGCTGAAACTTCGGCGAAGTAATCATCGAACGCATAAAAACAGTGGAAGGATTTTTGTTTGGCACTTCTATACCGATAGTTCCTTTCCCTGGAATTGGTGCGATGATACGAATCCCCAAAGCCGCTAATGACAAAGCGATGTCGTCTTCCAAATTTTTGATTTTTGAAATACGAATTCCTGCCGCTGGTACGATTTCATAAAGTGTAACCGTAGGTCCAATGGTGGCTTTTATTTGTGATATTTCGATTTTGTAATCTCTAAGCGTCTGAACAATCGTGTTTTTATTCTCTTCTAATTCTTCTTGGTTGATGACAATGCCACTATCTTTCGGTTCGTTTAGGAGTTCTACCGAAGGGAAGCGATAGTCGCTCAAATCCAAACGTGGGTCATATTCTCCGTAGTTTTCTACTAACTTTTGGGCTAATAGTTCAGGGTCTATTTCTTCCGTTTGCTTTGGTTTTTCTACCTGTAAATCAAGGTCTTCTGTGTTAGTTTTGGTTATAAAGAAACCTTCTTCCCCTTCCATCGCCTCTAATTCATTGGTTAGGAAAGGAATTTCTTTTTTATGGGTAAAAACATCTACTTTTTCAGCTTCTTTTTCTTTTGTAGAGATAATATTATCGGTATCTTCATTGGTAGAGTTTTCATCATAAAAATTAGATGTTTTTGTTGCGTTTTCTTGTGGCTTATTTTTTCGTAATATATTTTGTAAGTCTTTGGCTTTATTTAAGTTGCGAAAAGTATTGGCGAATAGTAAACTTATTTTTTCAGGGGTCAAATTGGCTTTAAAAATAGCAAACAAAATTAAAAATAATAATAAAACCAATGTCGTACCAAATTTTCCTAAATAATCTTGTAAGAAATGATTGATTTCAAAACCAGACATTCCTCCCAAAATACTCGCTTTTCCAGAGAAAAAACCTAACAATGTAGCGATAAATATCGTCCAAAGCATTCCCCAAAACCATTTGTTAAACAATGGCATTTTCAGGTTGAAAGTAATTTTTAATCCAGAGAGAAAAGCCAATCCAGCAGGAATAAACATCGCTATTCCAAATCCTTTGTAAATAAAAATATGTCCCAAATAAGCACCAATTTTACTTGTGATGTTATTTGCTTTTTCTTGTCTATTACCTATTTCTGACCAAATACTTTGGTCAGTTTGCCAAGTAAAAAAATAGGAAATAAAGGTAATGATTAAAAAAAACGAAAGTAGCATCAAAACAATTCCGAAAATAAGTTTTCGTTGTTTTGATTTATCTGTTTGATTTTTAGGCTTTTTATCTGTTTGTTTTTGGTTCTTTTGTCCCATTTATAAATATGAAATCAAAAAATGAAAAAGGAAACGAAAAGAGGTCATCAGAAAAGTTGTTATTCTAAACGAAAGGAGAATTTTTATTTTGTTAATAATCCAAGATTTTCCCCAAACTCGAAATGATAAAAAGCAACTTTTCGGATACCCTCTTTCACTATATATATTTTATTTCAAAGCTATCAATGCAGCTTCGTAATTAGGTTCATTAGTTGTTTCTGCAACTTGCTCAACGTGAATAACTTTCCCGTTTTCGTCAATTACGACAATTGCACGTGAAAGCAATCCTTTCAGAGGGCTGTCAATAAATTCTACGTGATAATTTGCTTTAAAACCGCCTCTGAAATCAGAAAGCATCACTAAGTTATCAATGCCTTCCGCTCCACAAAATCTGCCCAAAGCAAAAGGTAAATCTTTTGATACACAAGCGATTGCAACATTGTTAAGCGTTGAAGCCTCTTTGTGAAATTTACGTACAGAAGCCGCACACACGCCCGTGTCAATGCTTGGGAAAATATTTAAAACCAATTTTTTTCCTTTGAAGTCTTGTAAAGATACTTCTGATAAATCAGTTTTTACTGCTGTAAAGTTCGGTGCAATAGTTCCTACTTTTGGTAACTCTCCTTGTGTATGAACTTTTTCGTTTTTAAAAGTGATTGTAGCCATTGTAATGATATTTTTATAAATCTGTAACGGCAAAGATATGGTAAAAAAAAACAAAAAGCAAACTTTAAAATTGGGTAAGTTTGCTTTTTGTTTTTTTGAGAATTTATTTCAATTTATCAAATCCCTTTCCGTACACGCCCATAACGTTTGATTTTGTGATAAATGCGTCAGGGTCAATACTTCCCACCAAACGGAAAATCGAAGTAGATTCGGTGCGCCGAGCTATGACGATAATGACTTTCATAGGGGTTTTAGAATACCAGCCCACACCGTCAATAACTGTACAACCTCGTTTAATTTCAAAATTAATATGATTCGCTATTTCT
>JAUNHN010000241.1 GCA_030523915.1 Capnocytophaga sp.
TATTAGTGATTGTTACATATTCTAATCCTACCTTGGCTTTGGTTACGTATAATACTTTTTTACCATCGTTACTCCAAATGTAGTCTTCGCTACCTCCGAAAGGCTCTTGCGGACAATAATATGGCAAATTCTCCATAATATCAGTTTGCTTTCCGTCTGTAATATTTTCTATAAATACGTGATTATAAGAACCTTCCATCCATTTATCCCAATGGCGATGGTCTAAAGCTGTATATAATTGCCCTGAAGATTTTTGCAAATCTTGATAAAAATCTTTAGCAAAAACAGATTTTAATTTCACCGCTTTGTGTATCAGTTTTTTATCACCTAAAACGTTTATCTTGGTGGTAACTTTTTTAGTTTCTTCTTCCGAAATAGGGATAGGAATACCACCTTTTATGGGAAGTTTGTAAAATTCTTTTTGAAATGAATTTTCTTCTATATTGGGCTTTGAAACACTAAAAAATACATAATTCTTATCGGAACTTAATCCTATAGCTGCTACTCGGTTGAGTTCCCATAATTTTTCGGGAGTTAGTGGCTGCTGTGCTGTTATAAAATTTGTTATCATTCCTGCTATTAATGTTAAAAATCCTTTTCGCATATCTTTGTTTTTAAATAATGGGGTAAAGATAATAATTTATTTGAAATTTTATACACTCGTCCGAAAAGTAATAAAAAATATCTTTGAAAAATTATTTTCAATTATTATTTTTGCAAAATAAAATACAATTATCATTCATTTTATATCCAAAATTTCAAATTTTTTCAAAAAAATAATTGAAGTAAATGAAAAATGTAATCATCACAGGAACGAGTAGAGGTATTGGCTTAGAATTAGCCATACAATTTGCCGATTTAGGACATAATGTATTGGCTTTATCACGAAATACATCTTTTTTAGAGAAAATAAATCACAAAAACATTCATTTTTTCCCTTTTGACATTACTTTGGCTGAAGATATTGCAAAAGTTTCAGATTTTATAGCAACAAAATGGAAAAAAGTAGATATTCTTATTCACAATGCAGGAAAATTGATAAACAAACCTTTTCAAGAGCTTACTTCAGAAGATTTTTTTGATATTTATAATGTAAATGTATTCGGTTTGGTTACTTTGACACAAAAAACACTTCCTTTTATGAGCGAAGGTTCACACGTGGTAACTATCAGCAGTATGGGAGGTATACAAGGGAGTTTAAAATTCGCAGGATTAGCGGCTTACAGTTCTTCAAAAGGTGCAATTATCACTCTCTCAGAGCTTTTGGCAGAAGAATACAAAATTCAAGGAATTGCTTTTAATACATTAGCTTTGGGAGCTGTACAAACCGAAATGTTGGCAGAAGCATTCCCCGACTATAAAGCCAATACAACACCCAAGCAAATGGCTAATTACATTGTAGACTTCGCTCTAAAAGCAAACCAATGGTTTAACGGAAAAGTGATACAAGTCTCTAATTCAACACCTTAGAAGAATTATCTACGGCGACGTTCATAATAATCTTCTAATGGAATTGTAACACCCAAATTAACATTTGCATTGAAGCTATTTACCCAAAGCCTTCCGAAAAATCGGTCTGAACCGATGTAGAAATTAAATCGTTTGGTATAAAAATTCAATACGCCTCCGAAAGAAATGTTATCCGCTATTACAGAAGCACTTAACGATGCCTCAAGCCAATCCAATGGACGTGCAGTTGTAGAGAACATCAT
>JAUNHN010000068.1:0-4751 GCA_030523915.1 Capnocytophaga sp.
CGAAAGGTTTCATATTTTGGTTGTCGATGACAATTCCCCAGACGGAACGAGTCAAAAAGTCCGTGAACTTCAAAATACATTCCCCGAAAGATTATTTTTAGAAGTCCGAACGGAAAAAACAGGCTTAGGAACGGCATACATTCACGGCTTTAAATGGGCTTTACGGCACAATTATGACTATTTTTTTGAAATGGATGCCGATTTTTCGCACAATCCAGCGGATTTGTTACGTCTTTATAACGAATGTAGCCAAAATGGGAGTGATATTGCTATCGGTTCACGCTATGTAAAGGGCGTAAATGTAGTAAATTGGCCTCTGTCGAGGATTTTACTTTCGTATGGAGCTTCTTTGTACGTCAAAATCATCACAGGAATGAAAATTCACGACCCAACGGCAGGGTTTGTTTGCTATTCACGAAAGGTAATTGAAGCCATTGACCTCGACCAAATCAAATTTGTAGGCTATGCTTTCCAAATTGAAATGAAATATATGGCTTACCTTAAAAAATTCAAAATCACGGAAATCCCCATCATCTTTACTGACCGCATCAAAGGCAAATCCAAGATGAACGGAAGTATTATCAAAGAGGCAATTTGGGGGGTTATCGTTATGAAGTTACGAAATATTTTTTAATTTTGCACAGCAAGAAAAATCATTGAAGTGATAGCTTTTATAATAAATAGAATCAAGAGTTTGTATTACGTTTTCGTAGGGATGTGGTATTTAATCCGTACGGAGGCTGCGATTATTGTACATATTTTCACTACACTTCTGCTCACTTTTTTGGGTTTCTATGTAGGAATTACTCCTACGGAATGGATGGTACAAATCATAGGTTGCGGTTTAGTCCTAACGGTAGAAGGTTTAAATACTGCTATTGAAAAAAGTTGCGACTTCATTCACCCCGATTACCATAAAGAAATCGGAAATATCAAAGATGTTTCTGCTGGGGCTGTTGGCTTTATGGTAGGAGCTGTTACTATTGTTTTGGCAATTATTTATTATCCGTATTTTTTTAATTTTCTTTCAAAATTTTTGCACATCTAAAAAAATACTTTGTATTTATAGGCTATATTTAGAGTTTATATTACATATTTAGAAATGAAGAAAATGTATATCTTACACATCTACAACTATTTTCTGAGCTTTTTCTTTTGCATATTTTATATAATTGAAAAATATTCCACAACAAAAATCCCGAAGTTTTTATTTCTTCGGGATTTTTTATTACTATATTTTAAGTGATATTTTAGCTAAAAATAAAATTTTACTTCTTCATTTTCACCAAAACCACGCCATTTTTACCTTTTTCGCCGTAGGTTTCAGTGGCTTTTAAATCTTTTAGTACGCTAACAGTTTCAATGTTTTTTGGGTCAATTTGCGATAATGTCGCGTGGTCGCTTTCTTTGCCGTCAATTATTATCAAAGCCTCGCTTAGTTCGCCCCCTTTTTCGTCTTCACTCACTTTTTTAGCAATAATTTCGCCTATTTTTCCTTTCGTTTGGATTTCCACAACGCCATTTTTGCCCTTTTCACCGTACTTTTTAGTAGCTTCACTACTTTTTAATACATTTACAGATTCAATATTATCAGGCGAGAACTTACGAAGTTCATTACTTACAACTTCCTTACCATCAATTACATAGAGCGGTTCAGGGCCATTTATTTTGCGATTAGGGTTATCATCAATTTTTATATGAGTAACCTGAGCTTGTAGCGTTTGCGTTGAAACAAGCATCATCACTAAGGCAACCAACGCTAAAAATGCGAAGTTCCATTGTCTTTTTACGATTGATTTGTTCTTCATTTTCATATATTTTTTTTAATTAAACATAATTTTATAAAAATCACTCAATATTTTTCACTATTATAAGAAATATTTGTGCGAATTTGCAAATATTGGTATTAAATTGAAATCGCTTTTTGTCATTCTGAACGAAATGAAAATGTAGTGAAGAATCTCTAAAAAAGAGATTCCTCCTATCGTCGGACACGAGAGCTCCGCTCGAACTGGCGAAGCAATGACAAGGAAAATACAAAAAACATTTGTGAAAATTCGTGTCATTTGTGGTTTATTTTTTTAAACACAAATCCCCCAATGAGTTGCGAGACAAATTTAATCCAAAAAAACGAATTTTGCAACAGATTTTTCAATTTTCTTTCAAAAATTTTGCACACTTGAAAAAAACATCTTATATTTGCACCGAATTAGAGTTAATTATTGTATAATCATTTAAAAAACGAAGGAAATGCGTATCTTAAATCTTACATCTACGGCTGGTTTCTCACAAAAAGTGAGCCTTTTCTTCGTGCCTTTTATTTAGCTTGATAAAATAATTCATTATATAAACGCCCGAAGAAATCCAAACTTCGGGCTTTTTTGTAGCCGTACTTCAAAGAAAAGTCCCAAAGAAATTTAGTTTTAATTTTTTAGGTTAATTTATTGTACTTCAACGCTTTAAAACGATAAATTTTCCGCAAAAACAATACAAAAATGGGAAATTCATATATAGACAACTCTCGGCTTCGCTCCCTGAGAACCAAAAAACGATTGGCAAAAGAAGATTTTGAAAAATTCATTCGTGAGCAAGAAAAAATATGGCAAAAACTCTGGAAACAACGCCGCGAAATTCCGCTTGTGCCGCTCCCAGAGCCGTATCAGAAGGGGTTTGTGCGTTCGTTTAGACTTCGCGATGATGTGGCAAGAAGTCCTTTGGCGGGATTTTTTGAGGAAATTTTAGAAAAAATTAACACTTTTCAATATTCCGACAATCGTAAATTTCAGAAAAAGAAAAGAAGACGAGGCAAAAAAATCTATGTACCGCGTGAGCAGAAATTATTAAAAATACCCGATTGGCAGTTTCCAGAGTATAAAAAGCTGAAATTCAGCGAGAAAGAACAAGCCTATTTCGTGAAAACCGAAGAGTACAATCCGCATACGAAAAAGTATGAAGTCTTTTACGAATTTCGCGATGCGTGGCGGTTTGTTTTGCGTGTAAAACCCTATATGATAACGCATTACAAGCCTTTGGACACCGATTTGGAGCGAGAAATTGCCCGTTTGGACAAGTTTTTGTTCAGCCATAAAGTTCGCGGTATTTTACAGAGCAAAATTTACGGAAGAAGTTATGGCTGGAAAGATGTCGAGAAGAAAAAAGGAAAGAAAAAATATAAATATAATGTTTTGAAAAACAATGATTTAGTACGAGCAAAAATTTCTGCTACCGAAATTGCAGATTTGCTTTTGGATTTTTAGTTTATTTGTAAAATTTTTAAAAAAACGACAAAAAATGGAAATATACGATATAGAAACCTTACAAAAAGCCTTTCAGCAGAAGAAAAAATTAAAATATGTGTTTTTTTGGGGACATACGCCCTCGCGGATGGGTGTGGTGGATAAAGCGGTTTTCAGTCAATGGTATGTAGCTCATTTTGAAGTAGATAGCGTAATTTATCCGACCGCAGAGCATTTTATGATGGCTGAAAAAGCTCGGCTTTTCGGGGCGAAAGATATTGAAAAAGAGATACTTATGGCTACATCTCCTGCTAAGGCAAAAGATTTAGGAAGGAAAATTGTTAATTTTGATGAAAAAATTTGGCAACAACACCGATTCGAGATTGTGTATAGAGGAAATTTAGCGAAATTCTCACAAAACACTGATTTACAAGCATTTTTACTTGCTACAAACCAGCGAATTTTGGTGGAAGCCAGTCCTGTGGATAAAATTTGGGGCATAGGTTTGGAGCAAAATAATCCGCAAGTGGAAAATCCGCTTCTTTGGAAAGGCTTGAATTTATTGGGGTTTGCCCTGATGAAAGTGCGTGATGATTTGTTAAAAACATTCGTGTAAATTTGTGAATATTTATGGTTAAAAATTGAAAAAAATTAAAAAAAATGAACTTTGCAGAAAAAATAATACAGCGTGAAATATCCAAAATCAAGGAATTTTTACGAGAAACAACCGAAGAATCGGTCAGGGCAATTGAAATTAACAAACTAAACGAGCTAAAAGAAGTTTTGTTTCTACTAAAAATTGCCAAAGAGTATGATATTTGCCAAAAAAACATCAAAAAAATTGTGAAAATTCCTGATTCTAACGCACAATTTTCGGCGTTTCGTTTGGTAGATGACAATGAAACCGATGACAAAACCCTTTGGACGGAAGTTGCCCTTGAAAACGAACAATTGCTCCTTAATTCGGAAGATGTTATTTTTATAAAATAAACTATAATTTTCTGATTATGAATGTTTTAAACATTGGAAAATTTAACCACGAATGACACCAATGAACACAAATTTTTATTAATACAAAAAAACATTCGTGTAAATTCGTGAAATTTGTAATTAAAAATTAGAAAAAATGAAGAAAAAAGTCAAAAAAATCCCTAATACACTGGAAGAATGTTTATCATTGTTAGATAAAATCTTGTCAAGCAAAGATAGATTGCATTTAAAAACTTTGACCGAAGATGAATTTTCAATAGAAACCCACTTTGACTTGGGGGCAGGCATCAGAAATGAATGGTTACGCCAGCAAAACTCCCCTTTATTAGCCTATTTTTATGAAATGGGAATTTCTCATCTTGATGATATGTCAAGTATTATTTTGACAAGTTATTATCGGAATATTACAGGAAAACCCATTGATTTACAAGGACAATTGGAATATTACAAAGCGTATTGGGAAGAAAAAAACAAAGAAAAATGAAAGACCATATAGAAACAATGTATCAGTTGGAAGTTCAGCAA
>JAUNHN010000068.1:4851-13166 GCA_030523915.1 Capnocytophaga sp.
ACAAAGAAAAATGAAAGACCATATAGAAACAATGTATCAGTTGGAAGTTCAGCAAAATGATTTGATGTTTGAGTTTCAGAAAACACCTATAAATGAGCAAGTTAGCTCACTAAACGAAAAGCTGGATTTAAAGAATTATGACAAACGCAAAACCGACTATATTTTGCAGACTTTAAACGGGTATTATGTTGATAATCAGGTATTAATGCAGGTTTGGAAAAATTGGCTAAAAACGGAACTTACGCACGAATTTAACCGCCGTGAAGGCTTGATTTCCTTCTTCGGTTCAAACCCCGATTTGAAAGCGGAAATGATAGCAGAAACCTTTGATTTTATTAAAAAAAAACTTACCTTAGTATTTGAAAATCAAACCTTTACCGATGAAATACTCGTCTATAATGCGGCTTTGCTTTTTTGGGATTTGGGCTACAAAAACGCCCTGCAACGGTTCATTAAAAAGTATCAAACGATTTGCGATGAATATTTTGACCAAGACGATTACGAAAAAATTAACCAATTAACTGAAAATGAAGAAAATATATAAAGAAAAATATACACATCTTTGGAAAGATGGCACTTGGGTGGTTTGTCCGAATTGCCAAAACAACGCTGTGGTGCATTATACGGGCGATTTTCACCCAAATCACAAGGTGGTGAAGTGTAAAAATTGCGGATTTATCAAAAAAAGTAGCGAATTATTGAGTTTTAATGTGCTTGTAAAGCTAAATTGTCCGTTTTGTAGCAATCCGATAGAGCTAAAATTAGGAGGTGTAAAGGAAAAATGCGAATTTATAGCCGTAAAATGCGAAAAATGCAAGAATTCGCTTTCGGTACAGCCGAGAAATGAGCCAATTTACGAGGATACGAGCCAAAAAACGGACGGAATGATGTGCGACAACACTTTCGCTCTGCCGTATTTCTTTCAGGAGAGCGTTCGTGGGCAGTTGTTTTGGGCGAAAAACCCACGGCATCTTTTGGAAATGGAAAACTACATCAGCTCGGATTTGCGTTTTAGACAAGGAATGACAATGGTAGCAAAATTGCCAACTTTCATTAAAATTAAGAAAAATAAAGAAATTATACTGAAAATCTTAGAAAAATGGAAGAAAAAGCTGAATTTTTTGGTTACATAGAAACTTTATTATGCGTGTCATTCTGAATGCAACGGAGTGGAATGAAGAATCTTTTTTGTCATTCTGAACAGAAAAATCTCTAAAAAAAAGATTCCTCCCTTTGGTCGGACACGAGAGCTCCGCTCGAACTGGCGAAGCAATGACAAGGAAAATTGAATAATAAAAATAAATACCATTAGAATATGAAAAAAATGACAGAAACAGAACAAAAAATGTTTGATTGGGATAACGAATTACGCTTTTATAGTGCAGAATATTCTGACGAAAAAGTAATAGAAGTTGCCCAAAAAGCAATAGATTTTGCATATACGAATTTTAAAGAACAAGAAGAAGTCTATGAGGGATATAAATACAATTATGAGGTTCGTATAAGTAATGTAGCTTTGGGAATTGAGGCATATTTACAAAAAAGCCCAAAGAATAAAAAATCAAAATTGATTCTGGATTTTATACTTAGTGTCATCAATACCGAAAAATATGGGGGCGGAAGAAGCGGTTTTATTTATTTGTTTTATATTCTAAAAATGGATTTAGAGTTAAAAAAAATCGCAAGAGAGAGACCAGATTTTTGGAAACAGCCACGAATACGCTTTCAACTTCTTTATGCTTTGTACAGAAGAAAAATACAAGGTTTTGAAAAAGAAGTAGAGATGTTAATACAAGATTATCCAAAAGAAACTCCATTAAAAAAATATGCTAACAAATATCTTGAACAGCAAAGAAAATAAAAATTGAATAATTAAAACCAATATTAACGAAGTGAAACAAAAAACACTCTTTGTCATTCTGAATGTAACGGAGTGGAATGAAGAATCTTAAAAAAGAGATTCCTCCTATCGTCGGACACGAGAGCTTCGCTCGAACTGGCGAAGCAATGACAAAAAATTCGTGTAAATTCGTGAATATTGGTGGTTAAAAAATTAGAAAAAAATGGGAAATTTAAAATTAAAAGGAAAAGATATATTAAAATTGGGGTATCCTAATAATCAGGCGGTTAATGTGGCTTTGGAGGTCGCAAAACGCCATTTTGACAACAAAAATACGGCGTTCGTAAAATCGCTTTTGAAGGAGATTTTGGCAAATCCACAGGCGTTTGAAAAAGACCTCGCCTTTGGGCAAATCGCCGAGGCACTTCTTTCGTCTGCCAAAACCGAAAAACGCCAACTCAATGCACAACGAGCCGACTTTAAAATCTTTGGCGAAAATATTTCGGAAGAGGCTAAAAATCAGCTTTATACGGCCTTGAAATTGCCTATTTCGGTGCGTGGAGCTTTGATGCCCGATGCCCACAACGGCTACGGACTGCCTATTGGTGGGGTTTTGGCGGTGGAAAATGCGGTGATTCCCTACGGCGTGGGCGTGGATATTGGTTGCCGTATGTGCCTGAGTATATTGGACATACCGATTTCGTACCTCAGCGGAGCAAGGGACAAATACGAGAAAATTCTGCTGGAAAATACCAAATTCGGAATGTACGAAACCCACAAATCGCACACCGACCACGAGATTTTTGACCGCGATACTTTTGACCTCATTCCGCTACTTAAACGCCTGAAAGGCAAGGCAATAAAGCAAATGGGAACTTCGGGCGGTGGCAATCATTTTGTGGAGTTTGGCGAGGTGGAACTCTTGGAAGACGACCCACAAATTGGGCTTCCGAAGGGTAAGTATTTGGGGATTTTGTCGCATAGCGGTTCGCGTGGTTTGGGGGCGGAAATCGCTCAATACTATGTGCGAAGAGCCGTGGAGCAATGCCCCTTACCCAAAGAGGCTCAGCACTTTGCGTGGCTTGACCTCTCCACACATCTGGGGCTGGAATACTGGACGGCGATGAACCTGGCAGGGGACTATGCTTCGGCGTGCCACGAGGATATTCACCGCCGACTGATAAAGGCTCTGGGCGGAAGGCTCAAAGCTCGGATTGAAAACCACCACAATTTTGCGTGGAAGGAAACCATTGACGGTCAGGAAGTTATCGTACATCGCAAAGGGGCAACACCTGCTGGTGAGGGGCAACTGGGCATTATTCCTGCCTCTATGACCGACAAGGGCTTTATCGTGCGTGGGCGTGGCTGTGCGGAGGCTCTCAGCTCGGCATCGCACGGGGCTGGGCGTGAGCATTCGCGGGCGGTTTGCAAGTCGCTTTTTACCCAAAGTGAAATTAAAAAACTGCTGAAAATCAAAGATATAACCCTCATCGGTGGCAATGTGGAAGAAGCCCCAATGGCATACAAAAACATAGGCGAAGTGATGAATGCACAATCCGATTTGGTGGATATTCTGGGAACTTTTCAACCGAAAATCGTGAGAATGGAGGCATAGTTCCTCCCCAAACCCCTCCCAAGGAGGGGCTTTCGTAGTGTTTGAATAGCATTGTAGGGGCGTAATGCTTACGCCCAATAAAAATTATTAAATATATTAGGGCGTATTCAATACGCCCCTACGGACACATTGTGTCTTTTGATATTTTCATTATTTTTGTGAAAAAGCCCTTTCTTTTGGAGAGGGGCTGGGAGTGAGAAAAAAAATGGAAAAAAGTAAAATGTCCAAACTAAAATTAGATGAAGATATATTATACAAAGGAATAAAAAAATGGGAGGAAAGGCGTATGGATTTTGGAGGAGGAATTCCTTTGGAATTTTATATAGAATATAGAGATTTATTCATTTGTTATAAAGAACAGGGAGAAACTAAGGAGAGTATGATGTCATTTCTTTTAAAACTTGCAAACAAACACCCTGAACTTGAAGAGCTTATTTATGAAATAGCGGATGTTGTATCGGGATTTATTGGCAATAAGGATTTAAGAGTGTGGTAAAATAAAAGTTTTGTGCCTTGTGCGAAGTTAGTAAATGGAAAGCCTTTTTCCATTATTACCGACCACTTGGGTACGCCTTATCAGGCTTTTGATGAAAAAGGCGAAAAAGTTTGGACACAAAGTGTCTTTTGATATTCAAATTATGCCATCATTGTAGGGGTAGCACGAGCGAAGCGAACTGGCGAAGCAAATGCTTACGCCCTAATATATTTAACGAATTTTTTTGGGCTAATTGCGATTAGCCCCTACAACACGCAAAAAATTACCCTCCTTGGGAGGGGTTAGGGGAGGATTGTCCGTCCGTGCTACGGACTACCACCTTAGAATAGGTTCATTTTTCCAAATGATGAGCCTAAAATCTTCATAATGATTGCCTGTGCCTATGGTGTGCGTATCGCGATGCCCTTTGCCCAAAGAAAGTTTATGCAAAAACCCCGAATAAGACCCCACCCAAAGCGTTTTGCCGTCATCGGAAATAGAAATACTGCAAATCGTAGAGCCTAAAAAATGCCGCCATAGCATTCTGCCCGTTTTATCAAAGGCTTTGATGTAGCCGTGAGCATCGCCCAAAATGTAATAATCTGCTACCGAAACCCCAGCATACACACGCATTGCTTCGTCTATTATAGGATTTTCGGCGTCTTCTTCTATACTTTGAAAATCAGTCATATCCACCGAAAAAGTAATACCATTATAAAAATGACAACTATTGAAAATCAGCTGATTATCATCTTTTGAGAATAAACTAAAATGCGGATAAGATGATGCAGGGTAGAAAGCCTTGATTTTATTGCCGTTTTCATCTAAAATACAATGGTCGGTGCTTTGGTCGCCCACCGCTATATATTTATTATCGTGCGAGAGGTCGGCGTGTTCCATATCAATCCGAAAATCATCATCTTCATAGTCTTCTTCAAAGCTATATTTCAAAAGTTTTTCTTCTTGCTGAGAAATGAGAAAAATCCCTTTGGAAGAGACCAAAAGCACTCGTTTTCCGTCATTGAAAGGAAGGATTTTGGTAATGGGAAAATCGTGGGTAATTTCTCGTTTTAGTTCGGTGATGATTTCCCCTTCCCAGCCTTTGGTAATGACGATTTTATCCGAATAGGCGATGGCAAAAATAGCTCCTTTTTTGGCTTTTCCGATGCCTGTGATTTCAGAATTTAAAGGTGTAACCTCCGTATTATCAAGCAAATACGCCTGACGATTGTCTTCATAAGAAGCTCCCACGATAAAAGCGATTTTATCATCGGAAATACTACAAATCTGGTCAATAGCCTGTGATTTTTCTTCCATCATTTTTGTAAAAGGCTCGTGAGCAGGTGGGAAATCGGCACGAAATTCGGCTACTTTTCCCTCTTGATTGGCTTTTTTGAGCAGTTCAAAAACCTCTTTTGCAAGGTTGGCTCTGTTGTCGTTGGGTTCGGGTTTGTTTTGCTCTTCCCACTTGTCCCAGCCGTGTTTTTCCGCAAAAGCGACCATTTCATTTATTCCGAAGGCGTATGCTTCGCCCTCTTTGTTCCATTTTTCTTTTAGCGACATAGTTAATTTTTTTTAGAGATTGTTAATATAATAATTTGATAATCAAAAGATTTAGGCAAAAGTACAAAAAAATCAATAAGTTGATACAAAGACATTGTTTTTTTTCTAAAATAATAATCGTTTATAAAATTATGCCGTCATTGTAGGGGCAAATCACATTTGCCCAACGCAAACAAAACAAATTGGCGAAACAATCACATTTGCCCAAAATGTATATAAAAGGGCAAATTACAATTTGCCCCTACGGATTGCGTTTGAAAAACCGCGTCTTTTAATATTTTTATTAACTTTGCAAAATTAAAACACCCACAGAATCCCCTCCTTGGGAGGGGTTAGGGGAGGAAACTATGAACATTTCAGAATTAAAAGGCGTAAAGAAATTAGACGCCATCAAGCAAATGGGTACTGATATTCAGTATCTTGACACGCTTTTGGAACTTGAAAAAAGCGAAAAAGGCAATGCCAAAAAGGCGGTTTTGGAAGCCTTGGCAAATTTTAACAGCGAGAAAACCAATTTTCTTTGGGAAAAAATGCTCAAAACCAAATCCAAAGGCGAACTGGTGCTAATGCCTACCGTTTCTGACAGCATTTCGGAAGTGGTGGCAAAGCCGTTTTATGCGTTTTTGGTCAAATTACTGCAAAACCCAAACGGCTATGAACTGAGCGAAAAAGAGTTTCGTGAATTAAAAATTTATATCTCGCTAATGCTCGGTAAAGCAAGTGATACAATGCTGAAAATCTATCAGTTAGTAGCTGAAAATGCCGAAAAATTGGCTTCTTTTAAAATCCTTAGTCCCAGTTTTTCGGATGAAAAAACCGAAGATTTAAAAATGAATGATTTTTTGGTTTTTTATAATGTGAAAAATACGGATAAACTGCGTATTTTTCCGCTTGTTTTGGCGTGTTCCATTATCCGAAATCAAGATGAACGATTATTAAATTTAGCCAATGCACTGGCTGAAAAATACGGCGAAAATTGGTTTTCTGCCAAATTTATTTGTGATATTTTAACCAAAGACAAAGCCGAAGTATTTGAGACATATTCGCCTTGGCTGGAAACGGAGAAATCTCCGTATCTTTATGATATTATGGGACTTACATTTTTCTCTCGCCAAAGATACAAAGAAAGCGATGCCGAATACAACACACGAGAAAAATATCAAATGGTTGCACTTTGGGGAAATTATCAATATGGGGAAATTGACTCTCGCCAAATGTTTAAATGCCCGTTCGTAGGCTATGATGAACGCTGGTTTTCAAGTCTTTGCAAGACCAATCAGCCGATTATAGATTTGCAAATTTATTTTCGTGGGCGTGGCGGTATTTTATACGGTGCGTTTGATGAAATGCTGGGGCAGAATATTCCGCAACATTTTGACAATCAAAGTATTAAACAAGAACTTCAAGACTATTTTCTAAAAAAAGAAAGCCAAAGCAACGGACAAAGCACCTTGTATATAGATATGCTTAATTTTTTGGGCGTGCCGATAAGCGAAACGATGATGCAAAAACATATTGATTGTCAGGCAAATGCGGTCATCGAATATAATGTTCCAGTGCTTTTAAACAATGAAACCGCTTGGACAAATGCCCAAAAATTGGCTTTTTGTGAAAAACTTCCCAAAAAACTTCAAAATAAAGAAGCAATGGATAAGTGGCGAGTGTAAGACAGACAATTTCTTTCAATATTCTTTGGATACACTGTGTCTTTTGTTAGAAATAACTGTCTGTCGGTCAGACCATCGCCAAAGTTTGGAACTTTGGCGATGTTAAGGAAAATATGCTAACTTTGCAAAAATTTAAAAACAGATAATGTCTGTGAAAAAAATCATACAAATAACATCGGGCAGAGGTCCGGAGGAATGCCAATGGGTGGTGGCTCAGGTTTTGAAAAAAATATTGGAGGAATCCCGAGGTGAAGGCTTGGAAATCAGTGTATTGCATAGGGAGCAGGGCAGTTTTAACGGTTCTGTGGTTTCGGCTATTTTGCTTTTGGAAGGCGAAAATCTTTCGGAATTTATAAAAAAATGGGTGGGTACTATCCAGTGGATTGGGCAGAGTCAGCTTCGGAAGTTTCACAAGCGAAAGAATTGGTTTATCGGCGTTTTTGAAGTAAAAGATTTGGATAGAACAAAATTTTCGGAGAAAGATATTGAATATCAGGCGGTTCGTAGTTCAGGAGCGGGCGGACAGAATGTGAATAAAGTGAGTTCGGCAGTTCGGGCAACGCACATTCCTACGGGGATTTCGGTTTTGGCAATGGACAGCCGTTCGCAGCATCAGAATAAGAAAATCGCCACCGAAAGGCTACTTTTGAAACTCAACGAGGAGAACCTAAACAAGATGAAAGAACAAGCACAAAACCTCTGGAGCAACCAGCTAAACATAGAGCGAGGCAACCTTGTGCGAGTTTTCACAGGCACGGATTTCAAAAGCGAAAAAACCGAAAAAACCTACAAATCCCAGCGACAAAAACTCAAAAACGACCTGAAAAACGGGAAGTGGGATGGGGAGTGAGAATATTTTCGATTATTCGACCTTTTTTCATAATAAAAGCTATCTCCAAAATTAAGAGATAGCTTTTATACTTATGAAAAAATTTTGGTCGTGTTATAAAAAGTATAATGATAGTTCCGATTGTCAGGCTGAGCAAAGTCTGCGAAAGCAGGGTATGTGGCGAAGCCCTATAATGATAAGGCTTCGACTTCGCTCAGCCTGACAGAAATATCCTTTTTTTGTAAAATATCATACTTTTTGCATCAACTTCAAAACTTTATTCGATTACTGTTTTTGCCAAATCAACGGAGTTTCTGGTTTATCTT
>JAUNHN010000069.1 GCA_030523915.1 Capnocytophaga sp.
GAAGTTGATTTTTCATTTATCACATTTAATCATATCTTTGCCCCCTAAAAAAATTAATATACGTTATGACCGCTATTAAAAACATAGCTATTATTGCCCATGTCGATCACGGGAAAACAACTTTAGTTGATAAAATTTTGCACCATTGTGCTTTATTCAGAGAAAATCAAGAATCAGGTGAACTCATTCTGGATAACAATGATTTGGAACGCGAACGAGGAATTACAATTCTCTCCAAAAACGTTTCGGTAACATATAAAGATACGAAAATAAATATCATTGACACTCCTGGACACGCCGATTTCGGGGGAGAAGTAGAACGCGTACTGAATATGGCAGATGGCGTTTTGCTACTCGTAGACGCTTTTGAAGGTCCAATGCCTCAAACACGCTTTGTACTCCAAAAAGCTATTGAAATGAAACTTAAACCCATTGTAGTGGTGAACAAAGTAGATAAAGAAAACTGTACTCCTGACGAGGTTCACGAAGCGGTTTTCGACCTAATGTTCGAGCTGGGAGCCGAAGAATGGCAGTTGGACTTCCCTACTGTGTACGGTTCTGCCAAAAACAATTGGATGTCAGACGATTGGAAAAAACAAACTAATTCTATCGCACCACTTTTAGATATGGTAATTGAGCATATTCCTTCGCCAAAAATCCAAGAAGGAAACACTCAAATGCTAATCACTTCACTAGATTATTCTTCCTTTACAGGACGTATCGCTATTGGGCGTTTACAACGAGGAGTACTTAAAAATGGCATGAATATTTCACTTGTAAAACGTGATGGAAGTATCGTAAAATCAAAAGTGAAAGAACTTCATATTTTTGACGGACTTGGCAGAAAAAAAGTAGATGAAGTACAAGCAGGTGATATTTGTGCCATCGCTGGATTGGAAGGTTTTGACATCGGTGATACAGTAGCTGATTACGAAAATCCTGAAGCGTTGCCTACTATCGCTATTGATGAGCCTACTATGAGTATGCTTTTTACAATTAACGACTCGCCTTTCTTTGGAAAAGACGGTAAATTTGTAACTTCACGCCATATCAAAGAACGTTTGGAAAGGGAATTGGAGAAAAATCTCGCTTTGCGTGTAGAACCTACCGATAGTGCTGATAAATTTATGGTTTTTGGGCGAGGTGTACTTCACTTGTCTGTACTTATCGAAACGATGCGTCGTGAAGGATATGAGCTACAAATAGGTCAGCCTCAGGTAATTATAAAAGAAATAAATGGTGTGAAATGTGAACCCATTGAAGAACTTACCATCGACCTACCTGAAAACGTCAGCGGGAAAGCCGTAGAAATGGTAACTGTACGCAAAGGCGAAATGCTAAGTATGGAACCCAAAGGCGAACGAATGATTATCAAGTTTTTAATTCCTTCCAGAGGAATCATAGGACTTAGAAATCAGCTACTTACAGCTACTGCTGGAGAAGCTATCATGAATCATCGCTTTTTAGAATACCAGCCTCTTAAGGGCGAAATTCCTGGACGTATTAATGGCTCGTTAATCTCTATGGAGAAAGGAACAGCTATCCCGTATTCACTTGATAAACTGCAAGAAAGAGGTAAATTCTTTATTCACCCTGGGGAAGAAATTTATACTGGACAAGTTATTGGGGAAAATTCACGTGGTGATGATATGGTAGTAAATGTAACAAAAACCAAAAAACTTACCAATATCCGTTCGGCAGGTGCTGATGATAAAATGCGTATTGCTCCCGCTATCAAGTTCTCATTGGAAGAAGCTCTTGAATACATCCAAAAAGATGAATATGTGGAAGTTACTCCCAAAAACTTACGTCTGCGTAAAATCTATTTAGATGAAAATGAACGCAAACGCATGGAAAAAGAATTCAAATAATTCCATAGGCAAAAACACACAATTTATCCATTCATAAATTTGATTTTTTTTTTTTGAATAATTATTAAATTAAATGGTATAAATTTGGAAAACACATACATAACAAAGAGGCTATCCTTTAGGATAGCCTCTCTTTTTAAATATAGATAAAACATTAAGAAATGTTATTCTTAAACCAAATCTATTTCGCCCAAATCAGTTTCCCTGTCATAGAATCTTCGCTCATACCCATATTTTGAAGGGCTTTTTGATAGTTTGCTTGATTCAACTGTTTGTAACGATTAGAATACAACAATCGGGCTGGAATATCAGTAACTCCTGAAATTAACGACTCAAACGTATAGGTCGTTACAGTAACATTATTTCCTGAAGCATCTTGGTACACATAAGGAGCTATCAAATCTGCTGTTTCTCCTACTTTAAGCAAGGTATTTGGATAGCCTGTACGGCGATATTCCGTCCACGCTTCGTGCGGTTGCATATAGAGAGCAATGTATTTTTGAGTAATCACATTGGCTTCCGAAGCCGTAGGCAACGCACTTACAAAGGTAGTTATAGCTGCATCTGCTACGCCCCAACGCTCCATAGAAGCTCGTACTCCGTTTTGGTAATGTGTATTATCCCAGCCATTTACTTCTGAAAGTAAGAAACAAACTTCTGCATATTCCATAATTACTTCTGTATAATTTTTCTTCAATACATTAGAACTAAAGAATGAAGGTCTAACTGTTCGTTGAGAACCTGTAATTGAGTTAGGAATTCCATAAGGCATTCCCACATAGTCGGCTAAGTTAGTACTTTCGCTATAATTGGCATCACGAACAGAAGCTATTGAAAGTCCCTTAGGTGCTGCATATTTTTGCAATCGAGGGTCTGCTCCGAAATTTCCTCTTTCTCCTTTTAATAATTGAACAAAAGTATTTGAAATAGAAAAGTCTGTTCTATTATCCACGAAAAACGCAGCAAACATAGGTGAAGGATATACGTAGTTATCTTCGTATGTAAGCCCTACTGTATCATCATTAGAGGTCATTACGCCACTTGCGATAGCCTCTGTAATATGCGTTTGAGCCAAAGAGGATAGGTTTGACACGTTTTTCACTCGATTGGCAATACGTAAACGTAATGAATTTGCAAAGCGTTTCATTTTTCCTACACTACCAAAGATAGCATCTCCTGATACAAATACAGCATCATCATCGCTTCCGCTTATCATAGCTACTGCTTCTTTCAATTCCTTCAAAATATCTGTGTAGATTTTTTCTTGCGAAACGAAAACAGGTGCCAAATTTTCATCAATACTTAATGCTTGAAATTCCGCATCATTATTACCATAAGAATAGTAAGGGACATCTCCAAAAGTCTCTACTAACTGGCTAAACACTACGGCTAACATAATACGAGACGCTGCTATTTGGTTTTCATTAGCACCATAAACAGCTACTTCAAATTTAGTAGCATCAGAAGTATTTAGGTCTATGATAGTTTTATAATCTTTTGCTGTAAGATAAAGGTCATACCACAATCCATCACCCGTAGAAGCTCTGTACTGGAAACGGTCTTCTTCCGTATAGTTACGCTGTGCAGAATATTGCATCCAAGGGAGCGTTAGCCGCCCTGAAGCCCAAGCATCGCGTGTGTTATCCATTAGTCGTTTGTTTGCCCCATTGAATACGGCGTGAGGCAAAAATTGATCAGGAGCATCTTGATTTGTATTGATTTCTTCAAAATCTTTATCGCAACTTCCTAAGGTAAAAGCTCCTATGGTTATCATTAATAATGTATATATTCTTCTTTTCATTGTATTAATTTTTAAAGTTTAATTTGAACACTCATACCATAGGTTCTTGTAGAAGGTAATGAACCTGATTCCAATCCTTGTACGTTTCCACTTCCGTACGAAGTTTGTTCTGGGTCGATGCCTTTATAGTCAAGCCCTGTTGTCCATAAATTTCTTCCGTAAAGAGAAAACACCAATCCTTTGATATGTTTATTTTCTTTAATAGGAATATTGTATGATAATGATACATCTCTCAGCTTCAAATAGGTAGCGTCAAATACGTTTTGAGCATCAACTCTGTTGTAGTGATCTGCTGCCCAACGAGCTGCACTGATAGATACGTTATTCGGTGTTCCGTCGGCAAATACCCCTGGTAAAACGATTCCTGTTTCACGAATAGTATCTCCGTTTGTGGTCGGCATTGCTGTTTCGGCAAGCATCCCTGTGTACATTCCCCACATATGTGTTGTAGAAAAATACTTACCTCCTTTTTGGAAGTCAAACAATATTGACAAATCAAACCCTTTGTAGCTGAATGAGTTACGAAGTCCCATATTGTAATCGGGCAAGATAGAACCTAATGATACGTTTTCAGATGAAACTAAATATCGTCCATTAGCTCCTACAATAGGTTGTCCGTTTTCGTGGTAAACAAAATCTTTTCCGTAAATTTGTCCGTATTTTTGACCTTCTACAGCATTTAAAGTTGCCAAGAATGGAGCGGCACCCAATTGGTAGATACTCATTTGCGGATGTAGTTCGATAAGTTTGTTATCATTTTTAGCAAAATTCCAAGTTACATTCCACGTGAAATTTTCGGTTTTTATCGGCATTACATTCACTACCAGCTCGATACCTTTGTTTTGCATTGACCCTGCATTGATATATTTGTAGGCATATCCTGTGGCTGGGTCTACCGTCAGAGGAAGAATCAAGTCTTGCGTTTTTGTATCATAGTACGTGAAATCAAAACCTACACGGCTATTGAATAGCTTGAGTTCCAAACCAATTTCTTTGGTAGTTTTAAGCTCAGGCAATAAATTAGGATTATTTTGTGTATTGGGGTTCAAATAGTAAGGGTCTCCTAAGAAAGCTGAATTTACAGTAGGATATGTTTCTAAACGATATGGATTGGTATCATTACCCACTTGAGCCCAACCCAAACGAATTTTACCAAAAGATAACCACTCAGGCTTTACTACTGATGAGAATAGAAAAGTCCCTGTTACTGACGGATAAAATACTGGTTTAGACACAGTTGAGAACCAATCTTGACGACCTGTTCCTTCCAAGAATAACATTTCTTTATAACCCAATGAAACCATTCCGAAAACGCTATTGGTTCTTCTCCAACTTCCGCTATTAGTTGCTTTTGGCACTTCTACGCTATTGGCTAAATTATAAAAATTAGGTTTGAAGAGACCTCCCACAGTTTCTCCTTGTACCAACGAATAACGAGCCTCTCTTCGTGATACACCAAGGAATGAGTTTAGACTGAAATCAGCCCCTAATTTAGGGTCATAATGCAAACGAGCCTCATAATTAAAATCTGAACGATTTCTAAGTGTATTTTTGAAAGAAGATTGAGCTTGTGAACCTACGGCAACTTGTTCTTTTACTTGGAATGTATATACATCTCCATAAGCATTTGCTACTGCATATAAGTTATCCGTAAAATTATAAGTCAAGCCAATATTTCCGAAGAAACGATGACGTTTGTCCTCTGAGGTATTTTCATAAATAATCCAATATGGGTTGTCTGAATACAATGGAGTAGGGTCGTCCCAAGAACTTCTATTCCAAGAGCGTTGCTCTCCTGTTGTAGGAAGTTTATAATTGCTACGTAATTTAGCAAAATCCAACTGACGTTGCCCCCATTGATAGAATTTTTGTGCTACTGAATTGTCATTATACCCTTGGTCTTGACGGTTAAACCCTTTTGTCAATACATAATTAAGTCCTCCGTCTATTTTGAATTTCTCACTTAGTTTTGAACCAAAATTAAACGCAAGTGTACTTCTCGTTAAATTAGAATTCGGTACAATACCTTCCGTTTTGCTGTGGCTTGCCGATAAGCGAAGGTTTGTTTGCTGAATAGAACGTACTATGGATACTGAATTAGAGGAAGTTACCCCTGTACGGAAGAACGAATCCACATCGTTTTGTGATGCTTGCCAAGGCACTTCTTTCATATAATCATTTGGAAATTCAGGGTCAAAAGCATACCAAGGCAAGTACATCTGCCCATTAAATTTAGGACCCCAACTTTCGTCTGTGGCATAATCGGCAATATTATAGGTACGTCCATTGATGGTTGCAGTCTCAAATGTATTTGATAGCCCCCCCCCGTAACTATTTTGTAAAATTGGAGCTATGTAAGCAGATTCAAATGTAAGCCCTGATTTTATATCTACCGAAGTTTTTCCGTTTTTACCTGATTTTGTGGTATAAACAATCACACCATTACCTCCACGACTACCGTAAAGAGCAGTAGCAGGTCCTCCTTTTAAAACCGTAACTGATTCAATATCATCTGGGTTAATATCCGCAGAAGCATCACCGTAGTCTCTACCTCCTGTACTTGAAGAGTTGTAGTTACTGTTATCCATAGGAATACCGTCAATAACAATTAACGGACGATTGTCTCCCGTTACAGAACCAACCCCACGAATTACCACACGTGTAGAACCTCCCATTGATGACGGAGCCGTAACCTGCACACCCGCTACGTTTCCAGAAAGTGCATTAACAGCGTTTTGCTGTCCTGATTTGGAAAGCATATCACCTTCCACTTTTTGAGTGGCATATCCTAATGATTTTTCTCCCCGTGTGATTCCCATTGCTGTAACCACCACTTCACTGAGTTCTTCGGCTTCTTCTACCATTACCACATCTACACTTGAAACACCTGCAGTTATGGTTTTGTCCACCGATTTTAATCCGATACCCAAAAAGTGAAGGATATCACCATCTTTTACTTTGATGGAATAATGCCCATCAAAATCTGTTGCTACGCCTCGCGTAGTTCCTTTAACAGTAACAGTTACTCCTGGTAAAGGCATCCCGCCTTCATCTTTTACTGTTCCTGTAACCGTTTTTTCTTGTGCAAAAGTGAATTGCAATCCCAAGAAAAACAACGACACCAAACAAATTAACTTTTCTTTCATTGTCTTACCTTTTTTAATTAGTTAATGCAAATATTATGAATTTATTAATAAAATCCAAATTTTAAAACATATTTTAAATCGAACAAATCAATACATAGAATAAATCATAATAAAATACAGTATTACATATAATTTAGTAAATTAATTGATTTATCATCACTTATTTAATAAATTTATTTATCAAACAATAATTATATCGTTAAATACCAATACATACAAATCATTAAACACCAATGATTTACAAAAGCAATAAACTTAAAAACATTTGAAAATCAGCAATATAAAACAAAAACATAAAAATCATTTTAAGTTTAAAATAAACAAATCAAAACATATTATTTAACTATCTTTAACAATAACAAAACTCCTAAAAATACACGTTAATTTCTTATTCTGAGTCAAAAAATTCATTTACAAATAATTACTAATTCTCTAAATTTTTTATATAAATAAAAACTGAAAAATATTTTTGTTTTAAAAATTTATTTTTTAGCTTTGCCGAAATTTTTATTTAACTAAAACAAAATAATCAATTAAAATGAAACACATATTAGCGTTATTTTCGTTATTTTTAGCAGGAAATTCATTGGCACAAGATGCTAATTTCAAAGGAGTTATCAGCTCTCAGGGACAACCTTTAGAATCTGTTTCGGTGGTTTTAGAAAACGAAACTGACAAGAAATGGAGTACCTCAGACAAAAACGGATACTTTGAATTACTTCTCCCGAAAGGAAGCTACACGTTAAAAATCGTATCAATGGGATTTATGCCTATTACTGAAAAAATCACGTTCAAAGCAGGAGAAACCATCTCTAAGAATTTTGACCTAAAAGAAGACGTCTTCGGGATAGAAGAAGTAGTCATTACAGCTACAAAAACAGCTCTTAACAGAAAGGAAGCTCCTGTACTTGTGAGTGTTACAAGTAGTAAAGACCTTGTTAATGTAAAAGCCACTACGCTTATGGAAGGTTTGGTGTTTCAGCCTGGGTTACGTACCGAAGTGAATTGCCAGAACTGCGGTTTTTCGCAAGTTCGCATTAATGGTTTGGGCGGAGCATATTCGCAAATTCTTATTGATAGTCGTCCTATTTTCGGTTCGCTGAATGGAATCTACGGATTGGAACAAATTCCCGCAAGTATGATAGAACGCATTGAGGTAATACGTGGCGGTGGCTCTGCCCTATTCGGGGCGAGTGCCATCGGTGGGACAATCAACGTTATTACAAAAAATCCGACTGAAAATGAAGCACAAGTGGGCGTATCGTCGGCTTGGATAGGTGGTAAGGCTTCGGATATAGTTTCGTCATTCAATGGGTCGCTTGTAAGTGATAATTTTGCACGAGGCATTTCGTTTTACGGAATCAGTCGTATTCGAGACGCTTACGATGCTAATGGCGATGGCTTCTCGGAAATGACCAAACTAAAAAACCTCAATACAGGAGCCAAATTCTTTAATGATTTTTCCAGTCGAAAGAAGCTCGTAGGAGAATTTAACATCAGTAACGAAAACCGCCGAGGTGGCAATAAATTTGACCTCCCTGAACATCTGGCAGACATCGCCGAATCTATCAAAACAGATATGATGAGTGGAAATCTTAGTTATGACTATGTATCAGAGAGTTACAACCATAAATTATCGGCTTTTGCCAGTGGGCAAAGAACAAAAGCAAACAATTATTATGGAGCATTTGACACTCAAACGAATACTTACGACACAGAAGGGCTTAATTACGGTATCACACGTGGAGATATTTGGATAATAGGTGGGCAACACACGGCGTTTATTCCTGTGGGAAAAGGAGAAATCCAATGGACTTCGGGAGCAGAATACAAATATGACCGAATTTCTGAAGAACGTCGTAATCCAGCAATTATTCCTGTAAATCAGCGTCAGAACATCATCGGGGTCTATACCCAAGCCGATTGGAAATTACTTCCCAATTTCAAACTTCTGGCAGGAGTGCGTTTGGACAATATAAATTCTAATATGTTACAAAAAAATATTACTGTAGCCAATCCAAGAGCAAGTCTTTTGTACAATATTACCAAAAAATTCATCACCAGAGCTTCTTACGCTCGTGGATTTAGAGCCCCGCTATTCTATTCGGAAGATGTACACTCAGAATTAATAACTGGTGAGGTGCGTAGAGTAGCTCTTTCGCAAAACCTCAAAAAAGAAACTTCAGACAGCTTTACCGCCTCCTTAGAGTATAATCACGTACACAATGGGCAGCAATTTATCGCTATGGTAGAAGGATTTTACACCGCATTGCACAATCCTTTTGTGTATGTTTCGGTAGGAAAAGAAAATGATTTGGACATTAAAGAAAAACAAAACGGCGATAGAGCCATCGTAAAAGGATTTAATTTTGAACTGAAATACAGCCCAAATCCGAAGCTCATAATGCAACTTGGGGCTACTCTACAAAGTTCCAAATATGCAAAAATGCAAATCGTAGCCGAAAAAGAAGACGGCACTATCATCGCACAAAGCGACCGAATACTACGCTCACCCAATGCCTACGGAAACTTTACAGCTACTTACAAACCTACTGAAAGATGGGATATTACCCTTACAAGCGTCTATACAGGAAAAATGGAATTGTACCACGAGCGTGAAGAACTACTCAAAACCACCCCCAATATGGTCGATTTTGGTATAAATACTTCTTATAATTTTAATTTCAGAACGTTTTTTAATACAGAAATTAGTGCAGGAATTAAAAATATTTTCAACGCCTACCAAAAAGATTTCGATACAGGCATAGACCGAGACCCTACTTATATTTATGGACCTTCTTTGCCACGTACATTCTTCGTCGGAGCAAAGATAAAATTATAATAGTCTGGTAATGCCAAAAAATTTTAAGATTTTCATCAAAAAACATTAACACTTCGACTCCGCTCAGTACGACAAATACTCTGTCAGCCTGAGCAGAGTCGAAGGCTAATATCATACTGAATCCATAAACAATAACTCAATATTTTACAATCAAAGATATTTTGCAAAAATGCGAATAATTTAATACTTTTGCCATAAATTTATATTATCGTATTATTCAGTTTAAAATATTTAGAGAGATGAAATATTTACTGCTAACAGTTTCCCTATTATCTACTTTTACTCACGTTAAAAGTCAAACCGCTTTGTCTGAATTTAAAATAAGATACGAAGCGTTTATCAATGGAAATATTACAATTATAGGCAATAATATTGTCAATCGGCAAGAAAAACGTAACAAACCCAATACACCCTTTGATGAACAGCAATTAACAGCAAAAGTTAATGACCAGCTCAATATGCAATATATTGATATTGACAATGATACAAATACTTTTTCTTCCAGTAGTGCTTATTTTTCGGTTGCTGAAAAGCAAAATGTTAAAGTGGTTTATGCTGGTTTGTATTGGGTGGCAACATATCCTTATGCTTCGGGTTCATTTAACGGCAAAAAGTATAAACCTACGGATTTAGCTCGTCAAAACCCTAATAATGTGCTAATTAAAATTCCATCGCAAGAAAATTACATTGCTGTACAAGGAGAAGCTATTTTTGATAATACAGAAGAAACCTCCTTGCTGGGAATAGCTCCTTATGTGTATTATTCAGATGTAACTAATTTATTTACAGGAGTTTCTTCCGTAGGAGAATATACTATCGCCAATATAAGAGCTACGAATGGTTATATAGCTGGAGGTGTGTCGGCAGGTTGGGCTTTGGTATTAGTTCATGAAAATCCTGAGAGCAGTCTTAAAAAAATAATTTCGTACGACGGTTTTGCAAGTGTAAGCGATAAAGAACAAAAAATAACTTTCAAAGGATTTAAAACTCCTTCAGAAGGAACTTTCCAAACCAAAATTATAGGAGCCGCCCTTGAAGGAGATTTTAATATGGCTGGAGATAGAGTTTTACTTGCTACTTCTTCTAACGAAAATTCATTGGCTCTGGGGCATAAAACTCGTTTGCAACGAAATTTTTTCAATAGCACAATTACTGATAATGAAAATATTATAACTACCAGAAATCCTGCTAGTAAAAATACATTAGGATTTGACATCTATCAATTAGATATTTCAAATGAAAATCAATCAGTTATACCTAATAATGCTGAGAATCTGGAACTTACTTTCACTAAAAGTACTGACCAATATTATCTATTCTTGACCGCATTGCAAATAGAAAGCATTAATACAAATATTCGTATTACGAAACAAGCTATTGAAGGAATAGAGCGAGGTTTTTATGTTATTGTAGGAGTTTATTCAAATCCGAATAATGTAGCAAAACAAGTCAAAAAAATGGAATTATTGGGATACAAAACACACACTTTTTATAACAAAACCAATAATCTAACTTATATTTATACCGATAAATTTAACACTTACCAAGAGGCTTTAACACAAATTCATAAAATAAAATCCGAAGCCGATGTCCCCGATACTTGGATATTAAGAATTGAAGATTCGTTATAATAAAAAATGTTGTATTTTTGCCCGCAATAATCATTTAAGATGCTAAATAAAGAAATACAACAAGCCGTAGATAAAGGGGAAATGCTTCCTCTAATGGAGGCTTTTTACACCATTCAAGGGGAGGGATATCACAAAGGAACAGCTGCTTATTTTATCAGAGTAGGTGGGTGCGATGTGGGTTGCCATTGGTGCGATGTAAAAGAAAGTTGGGACGCCGAAAAACATCCGCCTACACACATTAACGATATTGTAAATCAAGCTATTGAACATTCTAAAACCATTGTAATAACAGGAGGTGAACCTTTAATGTGGAATATGTTTCCCCTAACGCGAAAACTCAAAGAAAAAGGAATGCAAACACATATTGAAACCTCTGGTTCTCACCCTCTTACAGGCGATTGGGATTGGATTTGTCTATCTCCCAAAAAATTAAAATTACCTACTCCCGAAATTTACAAAGTAGCTAATGAACTTAAAGTTATTGTTTATAATAATCACGATTTTATTTTTGCAGAAGAAATGGCAAACAAAGTATCCGACAACTGTATTTTATATCTTCAACCTGAGTGGAGCCGACGTGAAAAAGTAATCCCCGAAATTGTTGACTTTGTGATGAAAAATCCTAAATGGAGAATCTCTCTACAAACCCATAAATACCTAAATATTCCGTAAAACAATGGTTTTTAATGTTTTTATTTAAACTTTTTACCACTTGATAATTAGGGTAAAATTTATTATTTTTATTTTTTATAGGAATATATTTTGAAATTCATAAAAAAGCAATACTTTTGTCCGTCAAAAAATAATTTAATTCTAAAAATGAAAAAAATCATACTTTCTTTTATTCTGGTAGGTACTGCCTTTTTTTCGGGAATAGCTCAAGTACAAAAAACGGCACCCGATTTATATACAGCAAATAATAAAGGTAAATTTTTTGTGTATTGGGGAGGAAATCGTGGTTATTACTCCAAATCAGACATTCAGTTTAAAGGTGCTGATTACAACTTCACAATCAGCGATGTAGCAGCTATTGACCGCCCAAAAGGATGGCATATCGATTACATAAATCCACTTCGAATGACCATTCCGCAAACCAATGCTCGGGTAGGATATTTCATCAGTAATAATTATTCTATTTCGGCGGGAGTTGACCACATGAAATATGTGATGAAACAAGACCAAACCGTCAAAATGAACGGATATATTAACAATTCTGGCACAATTCACGACGGAGTTTACAATAATGCTGACAAGGTTCTTACCGAAGATTTTCTTACTTTTGAACATACCGATGGACTAAATTACGTAACGATTGAAGCGTCTCGAGTCGATGATATTTCGCGTTTGTTTGGCATTCGCAACACCGATATTTTCCAAGCAAATTTGACCGAAGGTCTCGGAATAGGAGTTTTATATCCACGTTCAAATACAAAATTATTAAATAAAGAACGTTATGACCAATTTCACATTGCGGGAGTTGGTATGAGTGCCAAAGCGGGATTACATTTAGTTTTCTTTAAGCATTTTATGGTCATCGGAGAGCTAAAAGGCGGATACATTAATATGTATGATATTCGTACAACAAACAGTATAGCAGACAAAGCCAACCAAACATTTTATTTCTTCGAAACGATGATTGCCTTTGGTGGTATTTTTAGATTGTAACCTATTCAAAAAAATAAAATATTACAGAAGAGATTTTTCAATCTCT
>JAUNHN010000070.1 GCA_030523915.1 Capnocytophaga sp.
CATACCAAGGGTTGTAATAATTTCCCCAACCGAAAGATATACCCCAATTTACACGATTTCTGTAATAAGGATAGTAACCATATCCGTAATTATTATATGGATACCAAGCACCATATCCCCAAAAAGAATTGTATCCGTAGTAAGGATTGTGCCAATAGTTATCATAAACATTTACAGTAACTTGTGAAGCATTATTTCCCCAACCAGCGTATGATTGTCCGTTGGCGTCATTGTAAAAATCTGAACTATATGAATCTACATCGGTAAAATGCGTAAAACTTCCGTCAGTATTGTTATACTGCTGGGCTTTTTCTCTAAAATAGTCTTTGTATCTATTTTGAGGAGCGGGAATGTTTCTTTGTGGAGGGTAATTTTCATATCTTTCTGCAACGGCTACACGCTCAGGCGGAACTTCTCCATAAATTCCATCACTGTAATAAGTGTAGTAAGCCCCACACGAAACAAGTAAAAAAGGCAAGGTAAATATAGCAAAAAGTCTTGCCACGTTTCCTTTGAGGTTGTTATTTTTTTTCATAGTAAAAAATTTTTTAGAGTTCAAAAATCATATTTATAGCCAGAAGTCCTAATACTATACCGATGTTATAATTTAGGGCTTTCTCTATAGAATAAATCACAATATTTGTGCCAAACAATATTCTGTCAGTTGGATTTTGAGAATAAAACGTAATATTAAGGACTTTAAAAACAAAATTCAGATAGTCAAATTCTTAAAATATTGTAGCAAAAAGCCTAAAATCTAAATTTCTTTTTATAAATTTGCCCGTCAAAGAATACATAAAATAAATAACGAAATATTCTACGAACAAAATATGAGCAAAGATTTAACAACACGAAGTGAGGATTATTCAAAGTGGTATAACGAATTGGTTGTCAAAGCCGAATTAGCTGAAAATTCGGGGGTGCGTGGCTGTATGGTCATCAAACCTTATGGATATGCAATATGGGAAAAAATGCAGGCGGAGCTTGACCGTATGTTCAAAGAAACTGGACACGTAAATGCCTATTTTCCGCTTTTTGTTCCTCGTAGTTTTTTTGAAGCTGAGGAAAAAAATGCAGAAGGATTTGCCAAAGAATGTGCCGTAGTAACGCATTACCGATTGAAAGCCGACCCAAATGAAAAAGGAAAATTAATGGTAGACCCCGAAGCCAAATTAGAAGAAGAGTTGGTAGTCCGACCCACTTCGGAGGCTATTATATGGAATACCTACAAAAACTGGATTCAGTCCTATCGTGATTTGCCGATTCTCATCAACCAATGGGCAAATGTAGTACGTTGGGAAATGCGTACGCGATTGTTTTTGCGTACTGCCGAATTTTTATGGCAAGAAGGACACACCGCACACGCCACCAAAGCCGAAGCCATCGAAGAGGCTGAGAAAATGCTGGAAGTATATGCTGACTTTGTTGAAAATTTTATGTGTGTGCCTGTTATCAAAGGGTTTAAAACGGAATCGGAACGTTTTGCAGGTGCTGACGAAACCTATTGTATCGAAGCCTTGATGCAAGACGGAAAAGCCTTACAAGCAGGAACTTCGCACTTTTTGGGGCAAAATTTCGCCAAAGCATTTGATGTAAAATTTGCTTCCAAAGAGGGTACGTTGGATTATGTTTGGGCTACTTCGTGGGGCGTTTCTACTCGATTAATGGGGGCGTTAATAATGACCCATAGCGATGATAATGGATTGGTACTTCCGCCGAAATTAGCTCCTATTCAGGTAGTTATAGTTCCTATTTACAAAGGAGAAGAGCAGTTAGAAGCCGTTCGTGAGCGTGTATTACCACTTATGGCAACACTGAAAAAACAAGGGATTTCAGTGAAATTTGATGATAGAGATACACACAAACCAGGTTTCAAATTCAATGAATATGAACTGAAAGGAGTTCCTGTACGTTTGGCTGTGGGACAACGCGATTTGGAAAATAATACCTTTGAGGTGGCTCGACGTGATACACTGACCAAAGAAACCGTTTCGGGTGATGCTATTGTGGAATATATCGAAAAATTATTGGTTGATATTCAGCAAAATATCTATAAAAAAGCTCTTGAATATAGAGAAACACACATTACCGAAGTCAATTCGTACGAAGAGTTTAAAGAAATTTTGGAAACCAAAGGCGGATTCATTGCAGCACATTGGGACGGAACAGCCGAAACCGAAGAGCGTATCAAAGAAGAAACCAAAGCTACCATTCGTTGCATTCCGCTGAATGCCAAAGAAGAAAAAGGCGTTTGCATCATTTCAGGAAAGCCTTCTGCTAAGCGTGTTTTGTTTGCAAAGGCATACTAATTTTAGGATAAAATTTGGGTGAATAATATTAAATTTAAGGTTCGAAATTTTAAATTTGAAATTTCGAACCTTACCTATATTTTAATGATAGATTTTCATAGCTAAATTTTGTGATAAATAAAATTAGAAGATTTATTTTCTTAAATATTGTCTTTTTTTCTGAAAAATCATATCTTTGCTATCTGAAAAAGTATAAAATTTTTATTTACAAAACCATTTGAAAATCAGATGTTAATGTATAAAATTCTTTTATAAACTTTCTGAAGCTAATTAATTATTTATCAAATTTATGAATAAATCAGTTTATATAATTACTCCCGATACGTACAGTGGAAAAACTTTGGTAACATTGGGGGTAATGCAAATGATTATGCGTAATACAACCAAAGTAGGCTATTTTAAACCTATTTTGGAAAGTAAAACTCAAAAAGATAATCATATTACTACCATTTTGTCTCATTTTCAGTTGGATATGGATTATGAAGACGCCTATGTATTCACTCGCAATGAGGTGGCAACACTGAAAAATAAAGGCAAAATAGGAGATGTTTATGACACTATTATCAAGCGTTACAAAGCGATGGAAAGCAAATTTGATTTTGTGTTAGTAGAAGGAACTGATTTATTAGAAGAAAGTAATGTTTTTGATATTAATTTCAATGCTTCGTTGGCACAAAGTTTAAGTATTCCAGCTCTTATAGTGCTAAAAGATAATTTCCAAAATGAAGATGAATTAATAAATCACGTCCAAATCGAAATAAATGCTTTATTGGAGCAAGAAGTTCAAATTTTGGGTGTATTTATCAATAAATCAAAGTATTACAACGATGCTGTAAAACAAAGATTACAAGAAGAATTTAAGAATATTCATATAACACTTATTCCTAAGGAAGATGATTTGGGTAAGCCTACATTAAAAGAAGTTGCTGAAAATTTAGGAGCTCATTTCTTGTACAAAGGCGATGATATCAATGTAATAGCAAAAAAAACCATTGTGGGCGGAATGCAATTACATAATTTTTTGAATCATATTTCGGAAGGTTGCTTGGCTGTAATTCCAGCCGATAGGTCTGACCTTATCGTGGGAACCTTGGCAGCACATCTTTCATCTAACTATCCAAGAGTAGCAGGGTTGGTACTTTCAGGTGGGTTCGCACCCGAAAAATCAATCGTGAAAATCCTTGATGGAACACAAAAAATAATTCCGATAATGTTATCAAAATTAGGAACTTTTGAAACAGCCAATAATATAGGAAATATCAAATCAAAAATATATCCTGAAAGTGCCGAAAAAATAAAATTATGTATACAACTCTTTGAGAAGTATGCCGATGTGGAAGACTTAAACGCACGTATATCGTCCTTTAAATCAGATACTATCACCCCTAGAATGTTCCAATACAATATGGTTCAAACGGCACGTAAAGCTCAGAAACACATCGTGCTACCAGAAGGAACAGATGATAGAATCCTAACCGTAGCATCACAATTAGCCGCTGATGAACTTGTGTATTTGACGATTTTGGGCGAACCCGAAAAAATAATAAATAGAGCCAACGACTTAGGCTTGAAGTGGGACGACCATCGTATATCTGTGGTTAATCCTATTCAAAGCCCTAAATACGATGCCTACGCAGAAAAGCTTTATGAGTTGAGAAAATCCAAAGGAATGGAACTTTCACAAGCTCGTGATTTGATGCTTGATGTTTCCTACTTCGGAACGATGATGGTATTTATGGGCGATGCTGACGGAATGGTGTCAGGGGCTATAAATACTACGGCTCACACGATTCGCCCATCATTGCAATTTGTGAAAACCAAACCCAATGTGAATACCGTTTCATCTGTATTTTTTATGTTACTCAACGATAGAGTTTTGGTGTATGGAGATTGTGCTATTGTACCGAACCCAACTGCGGAACAGTTGGCTGAAATAGCTATTTCTTCGGCAGAATCAGCAAAAACTTTTGGGATAGAACCGAGAGTGGCTCTACTATCGTATTCTTCAGGCAGTTCAGGAACGGGAGCTGATGTGGATAAAGTACGTACCGCTACGGAAATCGTAAAAGCACAATGCCCTGAGCTTTTAGTAGAAGGACCTATTCAGTACGACGCTGCGGTAGACCCAAAAGTAGGAAAAAGTAAAATGCCAAATTCAAAAGTGGCAGGACAAGCTAATGTGCTGATATTCCCAGATTTAAATACAGGAAATAACACGTATAAAGCCGTTCAGCGTGAAACAGGAGCTCTTGCCATTGGTCCGATGTTGCAAGGTTTGAAAAAGCCAGTAAACGATTTGAGCCGAGGAGCTACAATCCCTGATATTTATAATACGGTACTAATTACGGCTATTCAGTCAGTTATGGAAGAATAAAATTTTAGAAGAAAATAATAACAAAAAATGGAAACACTCATTATTAACTCAGGAAGTTCATCATTAAAATATCAACTCATAGATTCAGCAACAAGTGAGGTAAAAGCTAAAGGACTTGTAGACAGAATCGGGATAGACGGAAGTTCTGTAAAATATGTAGCTTTAAAGAATAATAAAGAAATTGAGGTAAAGAAACAAATACCTATTCGTACGCACGAAGAAGCAATGAAAGTTATAACTGACTTGTTATCAGATGCTGAGGTAGGAATTATAAATAATTCAGACGATATAAAAGCCATTGGACATCGTGTGGTTCACGGTGGAGAGAAATTCGTTCAACCTACATTGATTACGGAAGAGGTAAAGCAAGAAATAGAAAAACTCATTCCGCTTTCTCCGCTTCACAATCCAGCTTGTTTGGAAGGAATCCGAAGTGCTGAGAAAATTTTCACAAAAGCCAAGCACGTAGCTATTTTCGATACGGCTTTTCACCAAACTATCCCTGCAAAAGCGTTTCGTTATGCCATTCCAAACGAATATTATCAGAAGTATGGAGTTAGGGTATATGGATTTCATGGAACGAGCCATAAGTATGTAGATTCGGAAGTTCGTAAGTATTTGAAAAATAATAAAATAAAAAATATTACGATTCATTTGGGTAATGGTTCAAGTATGGCTGCTGTCAATGAAGAAGGTAAGTGTATGGATACAACAATGGGGCTTACACCGCTTGATGGACTGGTAATGGGAACACGCTGTGGAAATATTGATGCAGGAGTTGTATTTTATTTGGCTAACCAATTGAATTTGAGTACTGATGAAATTAATACGATATTCAATAAAAAAAGTGGAATGCTTGGGCTTACAGGAAGTTCTGATGCAAGGGATGTGTCCGATAAGTATTTTGCTAACGACCCCAATGCAATTCTTTGCTATGAAATGTACGCTTATCGAATTAAAAAATTCATTGGAGCGTATGCAGCTGTTCTGAATGGCCTTGATTCTATTGTATTTACAGCTGGTTTAGGTGAGAACGATGATTTGATTCGTCTATTAGTATGCCAAAATATGGAATTTTTAGGAATTGAAATAGACGAAACAAAAAATAAAACATTGAATAGACCTAAACAAGCTGTTGAAATTCAGAAAGAAAGCAGTAAAGTAAAAATTTTAATTGTTCCTACGAACGAAGAGTTACAGATAGTAAATGAAATAGTTCAGTTAGGATAATTGAAAAGATAGGTTTGATACGCAATAGTTCGGGTTTTACGATTCCCGAACTTTTGTTTTTAATTTGTGATTTGCTATATGTACTTCAAAACCAAAGCCATAGTAATTTCATCTCTTAAATATGGTGATAATAGCTTGATAGTGAGGTGTTTTACACAGAATTACGGCATTCAGTCCTATTTACTTCAAGGGATTTTGTCTACCAAGCGTACTTTGCTGAAAGTAGCTTTGTTTCAGCCATTTATGCAATTAGAAATCATAGCAAGCCACAAAAATATGGGTACATTGGAACGGATAAAAGAAGCCAAAGTAACCTATACATATCAGTCATTGCATACTAATATTTATAAAAGTTCGGTGGCAATGTTTTTATCGGAAATTTGTTCTTTTGTTTGTACAATGGAGCAATCTGACCTTGATTTGTACTCTTTTTTGGAAGAAAAATTGCAATTTTTTGATAAAAATGAATTTATACCAAATTTTCATTTGAAATTTTTGATTGATTTGACACGTTTTTTAGGATTTTATCCTGATATGACTACTATTGACAGTTCATTTTTTGATTTAGGAGAGGGAATTTTTAGTGATTTTGACCAAACTAAATATACAATTTCAGGAAAGGAATTGGACTTATTCAAAAATATTATAATCATAGAATATACTGATTTACAAAATATTAAAGCTACAAAAACTGACCGAAATACATTACTTAATAGCCTTTTGAAATATTATGAGTGGCACTTTCCAGGGTTTCGGAAAACGAAATCTTTAGAAGTATTACAAGCCTTATTTTAATTATATGGGAAAATGTTGCCAACAAATGGCATGATTTACTGCTCAGCTGTTATTTTTTCACATTCTTTGGGATTTTTTATTTTTGTAAAGAATTTTTAATCATAGATAATAATGGGAGAAGCAATATCATTTTTTTTGATAACTATTGTGGCGATTGGAGTAGCAATTTTTTCATACAAATTGCATCGGAATTCGCATAAAATTAGTAAAGATGCAGAAAAGCAATATGAAGCAATAGATTTGGCTTTTTACAAAGATAAAGGAACACACTTCAGAAAACCAGTTGATGAATGTTTTATCATTGAAGAAAAAACAAAAGAAGCTGTTGAAAATGTTGAGTATAAGGATTTTATTGATTATATGAATAGACTTGGGAGCAGGTACGAAACGGTATTTGTAGATATGAGAAAAACACGTATATCTTGCTATGTAAATTTTTTTGGGAAAGAGCGATTAATTAGCCAAATTGTAGATTATGACCATACGGTTGTAGAAATAAAAGTTCGTATGCAAGGGTATATAGATGTTTATATAATGGAAGAAACTGATTATGAAGGAGAAAAAATTCATAGTTGGTATATGGATATATCTTTTTTAGACAAACCTATTTTTGAATAAAATTTTATTTGCAAACTAAAAAAGATTGTGTTTTGAGGTTTATATTTGATGATTTTACGGCTGAATTTGTTAATATTTGCTTAAAAAAGTGTTTTTTTTATAGATATCCTTGTATTGAATAAATATATTACTACCTTTGTATTTATTAACTGTATTAAAATATAATACTTATGAACAAAACAGATTTAATTGATGCAATTGCTGCTGATGCAGAAATTACAAAAGTAGATGCAAAAAAAGCATTGGAGTCTTTCTTTTCAAACGTTGAAAAGGCACTTAAAAAAGGAGATAAAGTTTCTGTGGTAGGCTTTGGTTCTTGGTCGATTTCTAAAAAAGAGGCTCGTGAGGCAAGAAATCCTCGTACAAATGAGGTAATTAAAGTGGCTGCTAAAAATGTAGTTAAATTCAAAGCAGGTTCTGAACTATCTGAAGCTGTGAACAAGAAAAAGTAAGAAAAAATTAAAAAAAGGCTGTATAAAAAATACAGCCTTTTTTATTATTTATATCCGTGATGCTTTTATTCTTTTAATAAATCAGGTCTTCGGTTTTTAGTATGTTCATAGGCTTTTTCTTCACGCCATTGTTCTATTTCAGGAAAGTTTCCTCGTAATAGAATTTCAGGGACATTCCATCCTTTGTATGAAGCAGGACGTGTGTAAACAGGCGGAGCAAGTAAATCATCTTGAAACGAATCTGTAAGAGCTGAGGTTTCATCATTTAAAACCCCTGGTATAAGTCTAATTATGGCATCACAAAGGATAGCAGCTCCTAACTCACCTCCCGAAAGAACATAATCTCCAATAGAAATTTCTTTGGTAATGAACTGGTCGCGAACTCGTTGGTCTACACCTTTATAGTGTCCACAGAGAATGATGATATTTTCAAGCAAAGATATTCGATTGGCTGTTTTTTGGTTAAATGTTTCGCCATCAGGAGTCATATAAATGATTTCGTCATATTTTCGTTGTGATTTAAGTGCTGTGATACATCTATCAATAGGTTCTATCATCAGAACCATACCTGCACCTCCACCAAACTGATAATCATCTACTTGCCGATAATTTCCTATACTATAATCACGTAAATTATGAAAATAAACTTCTACTAAGTTTTTTTCGATAGCTCGCTTCATAATAGAACCGTTGAAAGGACTTTCAATCAGTTCAGGAACTACCGAAATAATATCAATACGCATTATTATCTGTGTTTGTTAATTTCATCTTGAAGCTGGCGACGTACTTTTTGTTCTCTTTCGATAGCCGATTTTCTGTAATTTTCATACTCATTTTGAAGCTCTTGTAAGTCTTGAAGAGATTTTTTTGTAACGGCACTTCCGTTTACATATTTGTATACATAGAACAAGAACAAACAAGCTAAAATCAGTACAATGCTCCACATCATTAATGAATACGTCCCTTTTGAAAGTAAAATTCCGAAGAAATTAATACTATCTTTCTCATTTTGAGTTGTTTCCAAATCATTTTGTAATTTGGAAATATCATTGTTTAATTTTGTTACTTCTTCCTCGTGTTTACTGATTACATTCTGCTGAGCTTCTATTTTTAATTTGATGGTATTCAAGCTATCTATCACATTTCTTTGATAGTTACCAAGTTTCGCTCTATCAATAATTTTGTAGCTTTGCCAAGAATTAGATTTATCTACTAAGGTTTGAAACTGCTCATTAAGGGAATTTGTTTTTACCTGTGCCTCTACTTCTACATTTAAGCTATCTGCATTATTTTCTTGAGCATTTGTGCAGAGCGTGAATGAAAAAAATGTAGCTAATGTACTCAATATTAATCGTTTTTTCATTTTCTTGTTTAAATTATTTTGTATATTCAAAGCACAAAAATAAAAAAAAATAAACAAAAAAGTAATTTTATAGAAAAAAATAATCTCTAAATACGATATTTTTCGTGTGTAAAAAGAATGTAACATTCACAAAAACAGAATTATAAAGGCAATAAAATATGTTTACAAAATATTACTTTATTTTTTTGAAAAAAGAATAGTACACTAAAAAATATCTTGATTAGGATAAAAAATAAATTTAATAAAAGATGATGTTTATTGAAAATCAATAAGTTATATATAGATTGAAATAAAAATCATATAATTTCTAAATAAATTTTGGTGTATTCAATATTTTTATCTACTTTTGCCCCTTGAAAATCAGTACATAATAATCATTTAAAATAATATTGGAATGTATTTAACAAAAGAAGTTAAAGCGGAAATTTTTAAAAAGTACGCAGGTTCAGAAACGAACACAGGTTCAGCTGAAGGGCAAATAGCTCTTTTCACTTTGAGAATCAATCATTTAACAGAACACTTAAAAGTAAATCGTAAAGATTACAATACAGAGCGTTCATTGGTAAGATTAGTAGGTAAAAGAAGAAGTTTGCTTGACTATTTAAAAAATAACGACATCGAAAGGTATCGTACGATTATTAAAGAACTTGGTATCAGAAAATAATCAAAAAGGGGCTTTTTGCCTCTTTTTTTTTGAATCAAAATAAATATTGAGATATTTTTCATAAAAAATTTTAAAACACCTTTGTTTTTTCTGTTTTTATTTAAAAAATTCTTCAATTTTAGATAATTTTTTACACAAAAATAGCCTGTCGGTGCTTACCGACCATTGGAAACCCAAACAACACAACAACACAGATGTTTAATTAAAAAAAGAAACTAAATGATTCCAGAAGTAAAAAAAGAAATCATTGATTTGGGTGATGGTAGAGAAATCTCCATCGAAACAGGGAAATTGGCAAAACAAGCCGATGGTTCTGTTGTTGTTAGAATGGGCAATACGATGTTGCTTGCTACGGTAGTATCTGCAAGAGAAATAAATCCTGAAACGGATTTTTTACCTTTGACGGTAGATTATCGTGAAAAATTTGCTGCCGCTGGGCGTTTCCCTGGCGGATTTTTTAAACGGGAGGCACGCCCCAGCGACCAAGAAACGCTTACAATGCGTTTGGTAGACCGCGTGTTACGTCCGTTGTTTCCGAAAGACTATCACGCTGAAACTCAGGTGATGATTCAACTAATGTCGCACGACGAAAACGTAATGCCTGATGCTTTGGCTGGATTGGCAGCTTCGGCTTGTATTGCGGTGTCTGATATTCCGTTTGACGGACCTATTTCAGAGGTGCGTGTAGCTCGTGTTGAGGGGAAATTCGTTATCAACCCAAGCAAAGAGCAATTGGCTCAGTCGGATATTGATATTATGGTAGGGGCTTCCAAAGATTTCGTTGCGATGGTAGAAGGTGAAATGGACGAAGTTTCGGAAAAAGATATGACCGAAGCGATTCGATTTGCTCACGAAGCTATCAAAACTCAAATTGATGCTCAAATCCGTTTGGCGGAAAAAGTAGGTAAAACAGAAAAACGTACTTATGAACCAGAAGCTGAAAATGAGGAAGTTAAAGAAAAAGTTTACAACTTTGCATATCCTAAATGTTATGCCATAGCTAAGGAAGATACGGCAAAACACGAGCGTAGCGACAAATTTGCAGCCGTAAAAGAAGAATGTGTGGCTTTATTTACTGAAGAAGAGCAGGAAGAATACGCTACATTTATCAGTAAATACTTCGGAAAGGCTCAAAAAGAGGCAGTTAGAAATTTGATTTTAGATGAAAATATCCGTTTGGACGGAAGAAATACAACCCAAATTCGTCCAATTTGGTGCGAAATCGACTATTTGCCATCGGCTCACGGCTCGTCTATTTTCACTCGTGGGGAAACACAATCATTGACAACTGTTACTTTGGGAACATCGCGTGAAGCCAACGTTATTGATTTGCCAACAGAACAAAGTGAAGAGCGTTTCTATTTGCATTATAATTTCCCTCCGTTTTCAACAGGGGAAGCACGTCCGCTTCGTGGTACATCACGCCGTGAAATCGGACACGGAAACTTGGCACAACGTGCGTTAAAACGTATGATTCCTGCCGATTGTCCGTATACGGTACGTGTGGTGTCTGAGATTTTAGAATCCAATGGTTCTTCATCAATGGCAACTGTTTGTGCGGGAACGTTAGCTCTTATGGATGCTGGTGTTCAGATGATTAAGCCTGTTTCGGGAATCGCAATGGGATTGATTACAGAAGGCGATAAATACGCTGTACTTTCTGATATTTTAGGCGATGAAGACCACTTAGGTGATATGGATTTCAAAGTAACAGGAACTAAGGACGGAATTACGGCTTGTCAAATGGACATCAAAATCAAAGGTTTGACGTATGAAATTTTGGAAAAAGCCTTAGAACAAGCTCGTGTAGGACGACTACATATTTTGGAAAAAATCACCGATACAATTGCAACACCAAAAGCCGAAGTGAAAACACACGCTCCGAAAATCGTGAAATTGGAAATGCCGAAAGAATATATTGGTGCATTTATCGGTTCGGGAGGAAAAAATATCCAAGATTTACAAGCTCGAACCAAAACTACGATTGTTATCGAAGAAGTGGGCGAACTTGGTGTGGTTGAAATATTAGGTACTGACCCTCAGGGTATTGAAGAAGCTAAACAAGCCGTATATGCAGTCTCATTCGAGCCTACGGAAGGAGAAATTTACAAAGTGAAAGTTGCTCGTTTATTAGAAATAGGTGCGATAGTAGAGTTTATGCCTGGTAAAGATTCTTTGTTACACATTTCAGAAATAGCTTGGGAACGAACTGAAAAAGTTTCGGATATTCTAAAAGAAGGCGATGTTATCGAAGTGAAATATTTGGGTGTCGACCCTAAAACTCGCAAAACGAGAGTTTCACGCAAAGCCTTGTTGCCGCGTCCTCCGAGAGAAGACAAACCTAAACATTCAAATAATAATCCGAAACATCAGAAATCTGATAAGAAATAATATTTTAGGAGGCTGTCAAAAAAAATGGGCAGCCTCTTTCATTTTCATGTTTTTGTAAATCAAATATTTATATTGTGATAACTACTCATCTTTCCTCTTTCCGATTAACTTCGTTTGACTTTATGCGAGGAGTTATTATGGTGTTGTTTATGTTGGAAAGTACTGGGTTTATATTCGTTTGTATGATGTAGCTTCTGGAAATACAATAGGCACAAGCCTTATAGGACAATTTTTCCACAGAGAATGGCAAGGTTTGAACTTAGGGGATTTGATACAGCCCGCTTTTATGATGATGGTAGACGTAGCAATGGTATATTCTTCACAAAAACAAATACAAAATGGAACTTTATGGAAAGAATGATTCCACAAAATACTGAAACGATGCAGTTGGTTACTTTTTTGGGGTATTTTTAAAAGAATAGCTATTCCTAATTGGTTCTTGCTTGAACATATAAATGTTACGGATATTCTTACTCGGTTGGCATTCAATACATTAATTGCATTTTTTATTTTGGAATGGAGAATTAAATACCAAATTATATTTTGTATTAGAATGTTATTACTGACCGAATTTCTATATCGCTTTTCGTATATTTTTGATATGGTAGAAGGTTTTTCGCAAGAAAAATTTTGGAAGTTATGTGTATTGGATTTTGTTAAGTCAGCCTAATAATAATTATGTGTTTATCAATTGGTGGATTGATATTTTGAATCACAAAAAACATCTACTTTTTTCAAGCAGTAGGAATGCCTCATCAATGGTTTTTGTACCGAAAGAAATTATTTTTTAAA
>JAUNHN010000071.1 GCA_030523915.1 Capnocytophaga sp.
TCAGGATAGAACAATTTTAAATTTGAGGATAATTGCATTTCATTTGATTTTTCCAATTTCTTTTCATTACTTTGCAAAAAGTTTTACCGATGAAAACAGAACAAGAATTAGCCGAATTTTACGAGCGTTTGAAAAAAGAATTGGACGAAACCACAACTTTTCCTACCACTTATTTATATAAATTCATCATACCAAATACTACCGAAAGGCTACACCAGCTTACAGCGATATTTGAACAAACTCAAGCCGAAATAAAAACACGTCCTTCATCTAACGGCAAATATATGGGCGTATCGGTTTCTGTGTCTTTACAGAATTCTGATGAGGTAATTCAGTATTACAAAGAAGCAGGAAAGGTAGAAGGTATCGTATCGTTATAAAGTCTGATTTTTAGTTTTGTTTATATAGAATTAGGTATAACCGTCAGAATATTAGAAAAATATGAATTTAGAATACAATACAGAACGCACACCGCTAATCATTCCAGAGTATGGCAGACATATTCAAAAAATGATAGAAAAAGCCATTACTATCGAAGACCGTGAGCAACGTAACAATACTGCCAAAAGCATCATAACCGTAATGGGAAATTTGTTTCCTCATTTACGAGATGTGCCTGATTTTCAGCATAAACTTTGGGATCAGTTATTCATAATGTCAAAATTTCAGTTGGACGTAGATTCGCCTTTTGAGAAGCCTACTCCCGAACTTTTGGTAAAGCACCCAAATCGATTGCAATATCCACAAAGCCACCCTAAATATCGGTTTTATGGCAATAATATCAAAAAAATGATAAATGTTTGTGTTAGTTGGGAAGAAGGCGACCTTAAAGAAGCCTTAAAATACACGATAGCTAATCATATGAAAAAGAGTTACTTAACTTGGAATAAAGAAGCTGTTGAAGATGAGGTGGTTTTCCAGCATTTGTATGAATTAAGCAACGGGAAAATAGATTTAGCAAAGTCAAAAGAAGATTTGACCACCAGTAGCGAACTTATTAAAACTAAACAGAATTTAACCAAACGTGTTGTAAATCAACCTAAAAAAGGAAATACTAATTATAAAAAAAACTAAAATACTACATCAATGGGCGTATTTAAAATAGAAGGAGGGTATGCACTAAAAGGCGAAATCACTCCGCAAGGAGCTAAAAATGAAGCGTTACAGATACTATGTGCAGTATTGCTTACTGACCAAAAAGTAACAATTCATAATATTCCTAACATATTAGATGTCAATAAATTAATAACTTTACTTGAGAACTTAGGAGTTAAAATACAAAAATTAGGCAAAGGTTCATATAGTTTTCAAGCTGATGAAATCAATTTGAATTACTTACAATCTAAGGCTTTCCAGAGTGAAGGACAGGCACTTCGTGGTTCTATTATGATTGTAGGACCGCTTTTAACACGTTTTGGGGTGGGATATATTCCACGTCCAGGGGGTGATAAAATTGGGCGACGTAGGCTGGACACTCACTTTGAAGGGTTTATCAAATTAGGAGCAGAGTTTAAATATGATAAAGAAAAACAGACATATAGCGTAATTAGCGACCGCCTTCGAGGAACTTATATGTTACTTGATGAAGCCTCTGTGACAGGAACTTCAAATATTATTATGGCTGCGGTATTGGCAGAAGGAACTACCACTATTTATAACGCTGCTTGTGAACCTTACGTACAGCAATTATGCCGAATGTTAAACTCAATGGGAGCTGATATTCAAGGTGTTGGTTCTAATTTCTTAACTATTAATGGAGTGGAAAAACTTTCGGGTTGTTCACATACATTATTGCCCGATATGATTGAAATCGGGAGCTGGATAGGTTTGGCAGCGATGACCCAAAGTGAAATAACAATAAAAAATGTAGGTTGGGAGCATATAGGGTTGATTCCCAATGTGTTTCGTAAATTAGGTGTAACTATCGAAAAACGAAATGACGATATTTATATTCCTGCACATACACAAGGATATGAAATTCAGAATTATATTGATGGTTCGATATTAACCGTTTCCGATGCTCCTTGGCCAGGTTTCACCCCTGATTTGTTAAGTATTATTTTGGTAATGGCTACACAAGCACGTGGAGAGGTACTTATTCATCAGAAAATGTTTGAAAGTCGTTTATTTTTCATTGATAAACTTATAGATATGGGTGCAAAAATCATTCTATGCGACCCGCATCGGGCTACAGTAATAGGAAATGATTTTAAATCACCACTAAAAGCTACATTAATGACATCGCCCGATATCCGTGCAGGGATTGCTCTACTTATTGCAGCTCTTTCTGCCAGAGGAACATCTACCATTTATAATATAGAACAGATAGACCGAGGATACGAAAATATAGATGAACGTTTGCGAGCTTTGGGTGCAAGAATAATTCGCGTAAGTTAAAATATAAAATTAAACAATACCAATGCTAATTATAGGAATCACAGGAGGAACAGGTTGCGGTAAAACAACTGTTGTAAATCAAATTGTTAAAGAACTTTCAGAAGATGAAGTAACTATCATCTCGCAGGATTCATATTATCGAGATATGAGCCATCTTCCTTATTCAGAAAGAGTTAAGGTGAATTTCGACCATCCTACTTCTATTGATTTTGATTTGTTGAAACAACATCTGATAGAACTTAAAGAAGGAAGGTCTGTACAAGCTCCCGTGTATTCGTTTGTAGAACATAACCGCACGGGTGAAACAGTTTTGGTTAATCCTACGAAAGTGATTATTGTAGAAGGAATTTTGATATTTTCACATGCCGATATTCGTCGCTTGTTTGATATAAAAATCTATGTTCACGCCGATTCTGATGAACGTTTAATAAGACGTATCAAAAGAGATACCACCGAAAGAGGGCGTGATGTAGAAGAAGTACTACACCGCTACCAAACTACCTTAAAACCAATGCATTTGGAATTTATCGAACCAGCCAAAGAGTACGCCGATATCATCATTCCTAATAACAAACGAAATAATGTAGCCATTGATATTATTAAAACCATAGTTCATAACCGAATTTATCAAACTATCTCCTGATGAAATCCATTCTTCAATATATTGCTTTTTTGAAAGGATATAAATTGTATATTTTTATCCTATTGCTTTTTTTTATTTGGATGGCATTCTTCGATTCCAATTCATTATTGACGCACAGAGAGTTAAATAAAGAAATTCAAAAGTTGAACAAACAAAAACAATTTTTAGAAAAGGAAATCGAAAAAGACAAAAAAAATCTGCTAATCCTAAATACAGACGAAGGCAAAGAAAAAATGGGAAGAGAGGCGTATTATTTGAAGCACGATAATGAAGAGGTTTTCATTATAGAATACGACACGATTGATTAAAAAATAAAACTATGAATTTTGGAATTATCATTCCCGCTCATAATGAGGCTGATTGTATTGAAAAGACGCTCCAATCGCTTTTCAAACAGACTCGAAAGCCTTTTCAAATTATTGTTGTAGATGATAATTCCTCTGATGATACTCCTCAGATTTTAAGGCAATTACAGCTGAAAAATCCTACATTACAGGTTGTTCGTAGAGAACAAGGTACTACACATTTACCAGGGAGTAAGGTAATTCAGGCTTTTAATGAAGGGCTTACTCTTTTAAAAGATGAAGTAGAAATCATTTGTAAATTTGATGCCGATTTGATATTTCCACCTAATTATTTAGAAGCGTTAGAAGTGCATTTCACACAAAATCAACGTGTTGGAATGTGCGGAGGTGTTTGTTATGTAAAAAAAAATGGACAATGGCAACTGGAAAGCCTTACCAATAAAGACCATTTGCGAGGAGCTGTGAAAAGCTACCGCCGAGCGTGTTTTTCTGATATTGGCGGACTGAAAGTGGCAATGGGTTGGGATACTGCTGATGAACTTTTGGCTCGTTATTATAATTGGGAGGTGAAAGTAGATAACTCATTGCAAGTAAAACACTTACGACCTACGGGAGCTAGTTATAACCAAAAAGCTCGTTTTCTACAAGGAAGTGTTTTTTACAGATTACGTTACGGTTGGTTACTTTCTGTTTTGGCTTCGGCTAAACTGGCTCTTAAAAAACGAAAATTAAATTTATTTACCGATTATTTACGAGGATATTACAAAGCATATCGAGAAAAGCAATCATTTTTGGTAACAGCTGAACAAGGTAAATGGATTCGGGAATATCGCTGGAAAAATATCAAAACGATGTTATTCAAATGACAATTTTTCAAAAAACTTTTAAATAAATATGATTTTTTTCTTCTAAAAGTTTAGAAAAAGCGTTTTTTATATCTTCTATTTGGATAGATAGCAAGATGTTTTCGTAGTTATTAAGTTCTTCCAAAGTGAGCAAATTTTTATAAGAATTTTCTAAATATTCTAACCATTTCCTTGCATTATCAGCGGTTAGTGTTTCTTTTTTATTGGTTAGGAACATTTTTTTGTACGAATTAAGTTCAGCTTTGGAGATAGTTTTTTTCTGTAATGTGTGAATTATTTCAGCTATGGAGTTTTTTATTTCGGGAGCGTACTTGGAATCCGTTTCTCCATTGATGATAAAGAAAAAAGCAGGCGAAGGTAATACTCTGAAAGACAGTTCACTATAAGGCGAATATATAATACCTCGTTTTTCGCGAAGTTCTTGCAATAGTCTGTTATCAAGGATTTCTTTCATTAATTTTAGGATAAGTTGATTTCGGAGCGAATTTTCAAACTTTCCATAATATATCCCGCTGAAAATTAGTCTGTTGCTTTTGTCGCTTTTGATAATTTCTTCTTTGTTTTCAAAAGGAATATCTTGCAAGTAATTATAAAAAACTTGCTGAGAATAACTCGGAAAGATACGATGAAAACTACTTGCAAAATGTTTTTTGATGCTGTCTTTCTCAAAATTTCCTGTGATGAAAACTGCCATTTGGTGCGGGTTAATATAATTTTTCTGATAGAAATAATGAAGCGAATCCAAGTTAAGGGCTTCTATTTCTTGCAAAGTCTTGGGACTACGATAATTTTTTATAATATTCCCGATGAGTTCTTCTTTGCGAAATTCCATCGTGGTTACGGCATTTTCGTCTTGTTTTCTAAGAGTTTTATCGGTTTTTAGTTCGTCTTGTTTGATGATTTCAAACTCCTCATAAGATAATTCGGATAATTCGGGGTGTAGGATTTTCTCTACAATGATATTGGCAAAAAGAGCCGATTTTTCCGCAGGAGCAGTACCCGTAGCTCCGTGCCAAAAATTTTCATTATTCATCATAAATGAAATATTTTCTTGGTAAAGTAAGTTGGAAAAATCATTTTCAGGCAAATTTTGCGTACCTCCCATTGAAATATGCGAAATAATATCCTCCATTTTTTTGATTTCGGGCGGAGGCAAAAGCGAAAGACCTCCTTTGCTGATAAGGCTTACTTGTATGTTTTTTTCTCCTTCGGTGGGTTTTAGATAGAGTTTTACCCCGTTAGAAAGCGTAATTTCGTAAGTGTCAATAGCAGGAAAATGGACTTCCTTTTGAATCATTTGCTTGGAAAAAGGAAGTTTTTCGTTTAAAGAAGTTTGGACATGCTCTACTGAGATTTCAGAAATATCTTCGGGTAAAGGCACAGAAAAATCAGGAGATGCTTTACTTTCTTTAAAAATATTTTCAATGTTTTGGTATGAAATTTCGGTATGTTTTTCAGGATTATATTGATAGTTAATGAGCATTATTTCGGTAAACGAAAAATATTTTTTTATAATTTCCTGCCATTGCTCAGGAGTGGTTTTGAGTAGCTCATCGGATAGCTGATTGTAATCTTTTTCAGTAAAAAGTTGTTGCTCATCGAAGATAAACATTTCTGTAAAATTATCGCTCCATTGCGTGTTTGATTTCTCTTGTAAGGGACGGAGTTTGGCAATGTATTCAGGCAGAAGGCTTTGTATTTCTTGCTCTGAGATGCCTTTTTGTTTGATGCCTTCGATGATGGCGATAGCTTTATTTAGCTTAGAAAAATCTTCAAAATAGATTTCTAAAAAACGAGTTTTCTGTAAATACCAATAAGACGAAACTCCGATGTAGCATTTGAGTTTTTGAAGTCGATTTCTTACCAATCGGACTGCAAAATCTCGTTTTTTGTCATTAACTATTTTGGAAAATGAATTTATAGTTTCAGCTTCTTGCGGGAAGAAAATAGACATTTTAGCATTTTCATTCGTAGTTTTTTCTGACTGAAAACGATAATTTTCATCATATAATAAAGGTATATGCGAAACGGTTTTGCTGCCATTTGGCGGAATTTTGCCAAATAATTTTTTGATAGTTTGTTGGGTTTCTTTCATATTGATTTGCCCTACGACGATAATTCCCGCATTTTGCGGTTGATACCATTGGTCATAAAATTGTTTTAATGCTTTTTGGTCTAAGGCAAGAATTTCTTTTTCGGTGGCGATAGGTAGCTCGGTAGCTTTGGGGTGAATTCCTCTTTTGATGTGATTTATATCCTCAGGTGATTGATAACCAGCTATTTCTTGTGATATAATTCGTTTTTGTTTTTGAATGTCTTTTTCTGAAATAGATAGATTTCTAAGCCAATCGGCTATGATACGCAATGAATGTTTTAGATTTTTTCCTTGTCTGTCAGCAGGAATTGATAGGGAATATATGGTTCTGTCATCGGTAGTATAGGCATTGATATGATACCCAAATTTAGCTCCCAAATTCTCCCAATATTCGAGGGCTTGCGAGTTGGGGAATTTTTTCGAGCCGTCAAAAGCCAAATGTTCTAAAAAATGAGCTATACCTGCTTGGTTTTCTTGCTCGTGAAAAGCCCCAACTTTTAAGCAAAAACGAATTTCAATTCTATCGGAAGGCGAATTATTTTTCTTTATGTAATATTGAAATCCGTTGGGCAAGGTTTGATGTATCGTTTCATCAGGAAGAGATGCAGATATAAAAGAAGTATCTTGTGCTTGAACATTTGCAAGCAAGCACAAGATATTGATAAATATGAAATGATATAACTTTCTGTGCATTAGTTGTTTAAATTATATTCTACTTCAAATTTCAGATAGTCTCCGCTTAGCGAATGATATGACAAAAATGTGAATTTCATAATTCCTTTGGCAAAGTCAATACTACCCGTTGTAGGAACAAAAGCTCCTCCTCCAAGTTCGTCCGTATCAATAGAAGAATTATTGATAAAGAAATTAGGATATGAAGTAGAGCCTTGTGCATGATATTCTTTTGCTTCGGTATTATTTTCGTCTATAAGTTTTTTCAATCGATTCCAAGCAGAGAACTCAAATATAAAAGGAACAAGATTATAAGTATCGTTATTGTAATTAGTAAATTCGTGTACATAGTTCAAATTACTGATATTTCCTTGCGGATTTTCAACTTCAATACCGTCCAAAGTAGCTGAAAAAGTTTCTTGTGAATCTTTATTCCAAGTGATTAGTTCCATTAATCTTGGAGAAAGAGGTAATTTTAAGAAATATTCGTCATCTTCCACAGTATTTTTTCGTAATACGTCATAGAAAAATTCTACTGCTCCCATAGGGTTTTCTGTCATTTTTAGGACAGGTTTTGAAGCAGTAGCTTGTTCGCTAAGGGTAATAATGGTTTTTCCTTCAAAAGTTTTTTCAAATGCCTCCGTGAAATATTTTGAATAATCACCAGCGGGGCTATAAACCTTTGTTTTTACGGATAATTTTCCTAAAAAAGGCGTAATATCCATTCCGTTGGCTTTGTACCCTTCCAGAAGTTTTTTCTGAGCATCGGTCAGTTCAGCTATCGTGGCAGAAGGCTGTAATGTGATATACAAATCATCACCTGTGGTAAGAGTTTGATGCGGAACGATATTTATTTTGACCCGAGTTTGTTCCAAAAGGGTAATGTTTTCTTTTAGTTGTATGCTAAAAGAGGCTTCTCTGCTTCCAGCTTTGATTTCCAGCCGATTGGGAGTAATAACCAAAGCGTCAGTTGCGTTTCCGTTGGTGTCAGTTACTTTTAAATCTACTTCTATGGCGGTTGTTACGGCATTAGTAAGTGTTAATTTAGCACTTATCTGTTTTGGGTCTTCCCCGATGACCAATGTACTTGTTCCTTCTGCGGTGAGAAAAGTTTTATTGGCTCCCGAGTAATTATTATCACTTCCGTTGTCTTTGCTACAACTTATAAGGCTTCCTAAAATGAAAGCACTTATAGCTAATTTTGATTTTAAAATACGCATAATTTATTGATATTTAAAGTTTTATTTATTTACTTTTGATGAAATTTTCCCAATTTTTATTTTGTAAAATAATTGTATTCTGCCTTACTTCCGAAGTAGGGATAGGAAGCGTCCATCGGAAGTCATTTTCGTCAATTTTGACAGAATTTCCACCAAAAGAAATCCGTTCTATGGGGAGAAGATTTCTTTTGAGGTCAAAAAAACGCTGACTTTCTCCCACGAATTCTTTTTGTTTTTCCGAAAGAATTTGAATTAAGAGAGTTTCATTATCGGTACTTTCCAAAAGGCTTGTGGATTGCTTTCTGATTTGCAAAAAATTATTAACTATTTCGACGGCTTTACTTTTTTGATTTGTTTTAAGATAGGCTTCTGCACATAAGAAAACCAATCCTGAGGCTCGAATTACAGTATAATAATTTGTAGATTTTTCTGTTTTTTGTTGAAGATTATATTTTCCTATCAAAAACAAAGCATCACCATTAGAATCCCTTTGTATATCCGAAGCTACGCTATAAATACCTGCACGTGTATCCGAATTTTCATACGAAATCGTAGAATTTACAGCTAAATATTCGCCGATATTTTCGTCATATAACAAATCAGTATAAAGATTTGTAGATTTATTTTTAGTATCCAAATAGAATAAACGCAAAGGCGAATCACTATTCTTCCATAAAGAAGATGGTAGATTTGCTTCAATAACTTGCTGATATTTATTGTAAAGAGGCACAGCAATTTCCAAACATTTGTTATAATTTCCTTCCCACAGAGCAAGTTCGGCTCGCAAATATTGGGCAGCATCCGCAGTAATTAAGGCTTTATCTGATGATGAGCTTAAAGGTTGCGATAATAAAAAATCAATTTCTTTTACAGATTCGCTTAATGAGCTACGCTGTTGGTTTTCTGTTTTTACAAAATTATTTTTTAAAAGAATACCATAATTTTCACTTTCGGAAGCCTTAAAGGAAGGCGAAAAATATTTCAAAAGTTCAAAATAACACAATCCTTTCAGGTAAAGAGCCTGTGTTTTGATTTGATTTATTTCAGCCAAATCACTACTATTGCTGGTCGAAATATTAGGCAATCTTTCTAAAAGCACGTTGATTTGTGCAATGGTATGATAATTTTTAGTCCAAATATTTTCGGCAAGTAAGATTAAATTTTCTTCCGACCAATTGTATGTTTTTTGTAAAGAAACATTGCGTGAAAGCAGTGAAGTAGGCTGTAAATCATCTGATAAGACTACATTTTCAAAAAAATAAGAATACTCATTATAAGAATAATAGGCACTTGCCAAAACACGCTGAGCTGCCAAAACCGAAGTAATGGCATCGGGGTCGCTAATTTGGTCTTCTGGTGGAAAGTCTAAGGAACAACCTTGCAGAAAGCCTAATAAAATTAGTGTTTTTATGTAGAATAATAATTTTTTCATTTTAAAGTTGATAAAATATTAAAAAACAAAATTGATATTAAAAGTAACCGTAGCAGGTAGCGGATTGATAATATTATTTGTTTCGGGATTACTATCTTTATAGCGTGTGAATGTAGCCAGATTTGCAGCATTGATACCCAGCGTCATATAGCGTAGCGATTTTGATATACGAGAGAGCTGCTCCGAATCGAATTGGTATTTTAAGGATACATTACTCAATCGGAGAAAATCGGTTTTAACTACGGTACGTGTATTAGGCAATGAAATATTATAATCAGCTGATGATGAGCGAAATGCTGTTGGGTATATTTTGTTTTCATCTCCTGATTTCCACCACATATCGGCAAGTTGGTTTTGGGCTGCATTTTTATGAGCGTTTTGAGAATTACGAATGTAACTATTAGAATAAGGCTTCACTCCACCCAAAGCATAGTAGAAATTCATCTCAAATAATAATTTTTTATACGATATGTTTAAGAAAAAATTTCCGTTATAAGGCGGTGTGGTTTTTCCTAAATAGACGTAATCTTCTGGGGTCATTCTATTATAAACACTTACTTGTTCGCCGTATTGATTAACAAAATCAGGTAGTCCTGTAATAGGATTTATGCCCAAAGAATAAAGTCCAAACAGAGCGTCAATAGATTGTCCTACTTCGTAATCAGGGAGGGCATCTTCTGCATTGCTCGTGTATATTCTGTCTTTACCATATAGGTCGATAACTTTATTTTGGTTATAAGATATTGTTCCTCCTAAACGGATATTCCACGTGTTATTACTCAAAATACTTTGCGTTAAACTGCATTCAATTCCTGTATTTTCCAAAACTCCAATATTCTGTAATTGGCTAATAAATCCTGATGAAGAAGCTATCGGAATTTCTAAAAGAGCGTCTTTGGTGGTTCGTTTGTAAAATGAACTTTGTATGGTAGTTTTCCACAAAGTCGCTGAAATTCCTACATCAATGATTTTATTTTGCTCAGCACGTAGATTTTGATTTGGAAGAGAAACTATTTCCATCAACCTAATGTTATTATAGTTGATAGGCTTATACGTAAAAGTAGCTGTAATAAGAGCAGGACTGATGCCCTGAGCATTTGCCGTTTGCCCGAAAGAACTTCGTAAATCCAAACTCGAAAGCCATTCTATTTTTTGCAAAAAATTATATGATTTGAGGTTAATACTCGCTCCCAAAGCCCAAGCTGCATTCCAACGTTTGGAAGTAGGCAGTACGGAAGAGGCATCGACTTTGTAGGTAGCAAACAGATTATAGGTATCATCATAGGTATAGCCTACGAGTCCTCCTATACCGATGTTGCGTTCGGTTTGTTTTTGTCCCCCAACTTTGGGCGAATAAGCACCTTCTAACGAATTATCAATAGAATTAGCCGATTGTGCTTTCCCGAAAACACCTTGTCCCGAAATGTTTAAATTATCAATCACAGAGGTGTAGTTATCTGCATTTGCACCCAACGTTAAATGATGCTTTCCTAAGGTTTTTTCGTAGTTAATACGGAGGTTACTTGTGATGTTTGTAAATGTATTTTTGGATTGCTCTAATCGCCCACGTGCATAAGTAGGTATTCCTTTGGTAGTCTGAGAGATAGCTGTTTCAGGGATAACTATAAGGGTTTCGCTTAGCGAAAAATCCAACCCAGTAACTGCCGAAATTTCTAATGAAGGAGTAACTTTCCAATTTAGGCTAAGTGAAGCACCTAAGTTTTTATTTGTATTTTTTCTGCTAAATTGATTAAACAATGTCTCAAAATTATATCTCGGATATGAATAAAATTCTTGGGATTGTTTGGTTTCGTATGGGTTGAGGTCATAAATAAGTTGTTCGGGCGAAAATTCTCCTCCGTTAGGAGTGTTGTTTGTAGCCAGAGAGCCATTGACAGAGAGCGTAGTTATTGCATTTTTAGAAAGCGTTTGGTCGATAGATATTTGGCTGGTAATGCGTGAAATATCATTGCCTTGTAGCTGTCCGCCTTGTTGCATATATCCCAGCGAAACGAAATAAGCCGTTTTTTCATTCCCATTCCGAACACTTATATCGTATTTTTGGAAAGTTTGCATCGAACTGAGTTCTTTATACCAATTTGTATTGATATTTCGTAAAGAATCCAATTTCTGCTTTCCTTCAGCCAAACGTTCTTGATAATCATTGGCTGAGCTGTACAGAAACGTGATATATTCTTCACTATACTTATACCCTGGTGTATTTGGGTTACGTAATAAGCGTTCTAACTCTAATTTTTCGCTACTATTCATCATATTCATTCGGGGAGAAGAAGCGAATGTAACCCCCGATTGTACGTGAAAATTTAATGCTTTTTCACCGCCTTGTTTGGAGGTAATTTCGATAACTCCATTAGCAGCCTTGATACCGTAAAGGGCTGAAGCTACGGCATCTTTTAAGACTTTTATTTCTCGGATATTTTCAGAATTTAGATAGAAGAAAGTCTCTGCCGAAATCATTTTACCATCAAGAATGTATAGCGGTTCATTGGCGGAATCTCCTCTTCGCAGTGAAGATGTTCCTCGTATGCGAATTTCAGGAAGTGTCCCAAGTTCGCCTCTATTTATAATCTGTAATCCTGTGATTTTTCCTTGCAAGCTCAGTGCTATATTGGACTGAGGAATGTCTTTTATCTCTGCCACAGCGATACTTTCGATATTAGCCGTTTTGGCTCTGGAATCAATGGCATTTATGTTTGTTTTTGCGGTAACTTGCACTCCTTCAAGGGTTAAAATATCATCTTCAAGAGTAACATTGAGTAGTGGAGTACCACTGTAAGGTATTTTTTTCGTTTTTTTTCCGATAAATGAAAAAGAAATTATAGGATTGTTTATTTCTTTTTGGAAGGAAAGTTCATAGTATCCGTCTGCATTGGTTGTGGTGCCAAGTGTAGTTCCCTCAATTTGTACAGTAACCCCCATTAATCCTCCTTCGTTATCTTTTACATATCCTTTTATAGTGAAATGATTTTGTTGAGCAAAGCTAAGTATAGAAAAGAAGAAAAATATATAAATAAATATTTTCATTATCTTTAATTTTGGGGGCAAAGATAATTATTTTTATTTAGAATTAATAAATCAATAGTTAAAAATATACTAAATCAAGAACAAAACATTTTAGTTGTCAAAAAAATCATCTTCTTCATCAATTTCGTTGAAAAGATTATCAATGGCACGGCGGTCTTTCTTGGTGGGGCGTCCTTCGCCTTTTTGTCGGTAGTATTCTTGGGCAAGTTTAGCTATTTCGGCTTGTTCGAAGGCTTCTGCAGGTGTTAGGTCTTGTCGGTATAAATCCACCAATTTAGCACCAACTCTTGAGGTGGG
>JAUNHN010000242.1 GCA_030523915.1 Capnocytophaga sp.
ACAAACAAAAAATATTAAGTACGGAGGAAGAATAAAAAATGTTACGAAAGAGACAGGGGATGTTCTTATTGATAGTAAATTAGTTTCTGAAATGAAAAAAGCAGGAACTAAATTTACTGAAAGAAATTTAAAATTTGTTGTAAAGAACTCAGAAGGTAAGATAATATTTTTGGAAAAAGGCAATATAAATTCTGGATTAGAACATATTATGGAAGGTAAATGGAGCAATAAAACTAATTTCCAAAAGCTATTTAACAATAGTGTAGATGAAATGATAAACAATATTTATAAAGCTATAAAAAATGAAAAATATATTAAAAAAATTATAGATGATAAAAATAGAATTTCTTATATCTATAAAATTAAAACAACACAAGGATTAAGGGAATTTAAAATAGCTACAGGTTCAAATGGTTATATAGTTTCATTTATTCCTAATTGGTAAAAAATTATGACAAAAATTTTAATAAAATCAGTTATTCCTTTCGCTAAATATGAAAATGTCATATATTCATATAAAATAAAAGGACTTTTAAGTAATGGAGAAGAAATTAGTATTCTTGATGAAGTTCCAATCAACGTAGAAGGATACATAAATCAGTACGTACAACTAGAATTAAGCTCTTATTTCATTAGTGAAAAAGGCAAAGATGCAAATTACTGTTTTGTAGGAAAAGTAAAATATCATCAAGAAATTAATCAATATTATTTTGAGAATGAATTCATCAAAATATTACTTCCAATTGACTGTGTCAAAAATAGTGATATTAAAATAAATAAAACTGGTAAGTATTGTTTTGAAGAATTAGTATTAAAGCAAATTTTACTATAAAATATCTATATCAATTAAGCAAAAGTAATGAAAAATAAACATAGCTGTTGGAGATAATGGTTATGTAGTAGGAGCAAATCCATCAAATATGAATTAAGAAATGAAAACATTAGAATTATATTTTGAATATTGTTGTTCTCCTATTTGGATAAGAGAAAATACGAACGATATTCTTCAACCTATTGATTTAGATGAAAATCAAATTAGTAATTTATTAAACCCATATTTAATAAAAGAAATTGATGAATTGGATAATATGTATCAAGAAACATATAATTATGATTATCCTCCTGACCCTTTACATAATGACGATTTACGAGAATACATTTTTGTAAATAGAGTTTTAGCTTCTGCTAGGCTTTTAGAAAAAGAATTGCTAGGAAAGTATGAGTTTATATTTGATTGGGAGTATTGGAAATCTGAGTTAAATAAATTAGAAGAAAAACTTTATCTCTAAATGGATAATGAATCAAATATATTATTTTTAGAAAAATAGGGGTGTAACTTACTATAAACCATGTTCTTATCGAGTTAATTTCGCAAATGGAGTTACAGATTTTACTCCTCTTAATAAATCTGGGAATCCTATACAAGCAGGATGGAAGCATGTTTTAGACGGAAGCCTTTACAAAATTTTGTATCGCGAGAAAGGCAAATCGTGGAAGTCAAAAACCTCAAACGTCGCACAGGTAGAACTCACGGGCTTAAAACGCAATAAGATTTACATTTACAAAGTTGGGATAGCTTGTGGTTTGGGACAGCAAACACAAAGTTTTTTTGGCGAACAGACCTATTTGTATAGTGCTGAGCAAGAGTTTTTTACGGAGCAACAGAGCGATT
>JAUNHN010000243.1:0-585 GCA_030523915.1 Capnocytophaga sp.
TAAGCAATGGTCAGTGGGTTTCAGAATCCAAATGGAATAATGCTTTAAAATTAAGAAAGCAAGGCAAAGAAACAAAAGAAAGCAGAGAAATATTGGATAAAGGACATATTAAAGATGTTGAATAAATCAGGTGTTTTTATGATTGAAGGTGTAGATATACATAATTATTATGACAGCGATTATTACGGTATGTCAGCTTATATATTTCGTTATACAAATCATGGTAAAAATTTTTTATTTACATTACCTGGTTGTTATTTTGAAGAAATTTTAAAAATGATGTCAGAGTCAATTAATAGCAATTACTGCTTATTATTAGAAAAATTTATAGACGCTGGTTTGGATTTTGATTTCGATTTTCAAAATAATGAGTTGGGAAGATGGTGGGAAATACCTGATAAAAGTCTATTGTTAGAAAATTTAAAAGCGATAAATTTTAGTAACATGAGCCCAGACTTAATTAATGATGATGCCGAATACTATCTTGACTTGATTGCTGAAATGCATAAAAACTTGGTAAGCTATCTTGATAATAATTATCAAATTTTTTTGCACTATATGTAAATTAATTATAAATCATAGAAT
>JAUNHN010000243.1:595-1666 GCA_030523915.1 Capnocytophaga sp.
CGGAGAAAAGTTTTCCTCTCCAACGAACTATTATCTTATTAAACTTCCTGCAAAACTAGTTTTCCGTTCGCCTTGAGCTAAGCCTGCGGGTGGCGGAAAACCGTCATGGGTAGGCAAGCTCACTTTGAGCGGTTTTCCTTGATTTGAAGTTTTGCAGGAAGTCTATTAAAGGAACTAAAAAAGTGAGTATTGTTCCTTACAGTCCCAAAGGTCCACGTCAATGAATATTTACTATGTGACATATTGCCTATCAAAGGCTTGTTTAGGTGAAATTAGTGAAAATTTTTCCAGAATTTATTGGTCTTTTGATAAATATAAAAATATTACTGTTTATTTTTATTTAATTTCTGAAATAGAAGAAGATGTGGATATAATTTTGGAAGAAATATTACCCATGTTAGAATTTTTTCTTGAAGAAGATTTAAAAATGATGGGAGAATACAGTTTGAATCATAAAATATTTTATGATGATTGCTATATTGATTGTGATGATTATCATTTCTGTATGGAATTTTTTAGAAAAAAGGAAATAGGTGAATCATGTCAATTTCAGCAAGTATAGATTTTAATTTTTATTCAAGTAGTGTAGAGATTACACCATTGTTATTAATAAACATCTTAATGTCAAATGGTTGGTCTTTGTTGGGTTGTGGAGGTAAATCCTACCTACCCATTGGGGATATCGATGATTTTGATTGGCAATACTCAAAATCTATAACTGATGATGAGATTATGGATATTTGTACCATAAAATTTAAAAACAAAGAAATCATAGGGTTGGGATTGACATGGCTTGATACTAATATCGGCGGAAATTTCTTATTTTAACCAGAAGGTGGGCTATCTTTTTTATTGAATATAAAGCGAATTGAAAACTCATCAACTACCTTAACGGATTTTAATTGGTATTTGGAAAAAATTGTCCCAGTTCTCATAAGAAATCATATCAAGGTAGAGAGGGTGGAGTGTAGCCATATGATATGATTTAATATACCATGAAGACAATCGGATTTTTATAAACCACGAAATCGCCCACCATAATGGACAAGGCGAAACTTCCGCTACAAGAAT
>JAUNHN010000244.1 GCA_030523915.1 Capnocytophaga sp.
AAAGGTAAAAACCCTAAAAGAAGAACTAAAAACCCTAAAAACCGAAGTAAAAGCACAAACCAAACAGCTCGACCAAGAGAAAGAAACCCAAATAAAAGCCCAAATAAAACAAGCCTTTAACTACCCCATTCCCATTACCGAAGTAGAAAAAGCAGGAATAAGCACCACAGGGGCAAAAATAGAAAACGAGCTAGAACCTTTGGCAGAAGAATTTAAAAAATACCGCCAAACTGCTCAGCTTTGGGAAAATAAATTCTTAAAAATAGACTATAAAGTGATAGACCAAAAACTCTACCGCATACCTTTTAGTAGCCCAACCCAGCCCTGCGAACCCGAAATTTTTTATAACGAATAACCGCAAAACAAGGAAGTTATGGAATATAAATATTTGAAATGGGTAGATTTTAAGGAAATATCATTCTGGAGTGTTGCTTATTATAGAAATAAAGGTAATTTATTTAATCAATATTTTGAAAAAACTATACTAAAAGATGTGTTAATTCCGAGTAGAAATATAATTGAAATAAAAGATGAAATACAATATAAAAGAATTACAGTAAAAGTTAATGCTAATGGTGTAGTTTTGAGAGATGAAGTTTTTGGCAAAGAAATTGGAACGAAAAGACAATTTTTAGTCAAAGGGGGAGAATTTATTGTTTCAAAAATAGATGCTAGAAATGGTGCTTTCGGAATAATTCCAAAAATACTTGAAAATGCGATTGTTACCAATGATTTTCCGCTATTTAATGTTAGTGAAAAATTAGAATTGAGTTTTCTAAATCTATTGTGTAAAACAAAAATGTTTGTTGATTTTGCTAAGACTTGTAGTAGTGGAACAACAAACAGACAGCGAATAGATATTTCCAAATTTCTAAACTTCCAAATTCCATTACCGAGCCTTGCCGAGCAAAAGGCGATAGTTTTAGCCTACCAAAACAAAATAAACACGGCACAAGAGTTAGAAAACGAGGCTAAAAACCTTGAAAACCAAATAGAAAAATACCTGTTTGAAGAACTGGGAATTGAACAAATTCAAGAAAAAAAAGAAAAAATAAAAGGTTTGCAGTTAGTAGAGTTTAAGGATATGGAGAGATGGGATTTATGGAATGAACCTAATAAAGTAATGAAACATTATTATCCTTTTTTTAAATTAAAAGACTCCATTTTGCCTATTGAAAGTAAAATAGAAAAAGTTAGTAAAAATGAATATAAAGAAAATGGTGTAATCCCAATTATATCTCAAGAAAAAGAATTTATATCTGGATACACTGATTTAGATGTTATTCCCATATATGAAAATCAACCTTTAATTTTATTTGGAGACCATAGTCAAACAAAAAAATATGTTGATTTCCCTTTTATTTGTGGAGCAGATGGAGTTAGAATATTAAAGCCAAATAAAAAGTTTATACCTCTTTTCTTTTTTTATTATTTAGAAACTATAAAGTATGAAACATCTCAAAAATATACACGACATTATAAATATCTGTGTGAAGAAAAAATCCCTGTTCCGCCATTATCCAAACAAAATGAAATTGTAGCCCAAATTACGGCAATGAAACAAGCCCAAAAAGACAAAACTGCCCAAGCCACACGCCTAAGAGAAGAAGCCTTAAAAGAATTTGAAAACCTAATTTTTGAGTAAAACCCC
>JAUNHN010000245.1 GCA_030523915.1 Capnocytophaga sp.
GTGGTTTAGCTTTTTATGATGAAATGAAAATATCGGGGACACCTTGGATATTGGTGGGCATTGATAATAATTTTACTTCTCAGCAAAGGTCTAAAGATATTCTAAGTAGGTTTGTTAAAGATAGATATTTAACAGAAGTTACTTATCGCCCAGCAAATTATCAAAAACAAGCTGATAGTAAATATGGATTAGAGCACTATATTGTACCATTAAAAGACCCTAAAACAGATGTGCCCTATGATTTTGGTCATTTAGATGATCATTTACATGATTTATTTATTTTGAGGGATAAAGTAGGAGATATTCAGACTTATATGGTGTGCTATATCCCTACAGATGTACCTAATCCACCATGTAGGCATAAGTTTTTTATTAGGGAAAATGGGTTGGATATTGTAGTCAGTTTGAATTATAGTCGTCATCGCCTATATGATTGGCACAAGATAGAACAAGAAGTTAGAAAAGTGATGTTTGATTTTGTCCAAAATGCTCAATCCAATCCAATTGAGCCAATGAAAAATAAATAATTGTATATTTTTAGGAGTAAAAAATAGGGAAACCATAAGTGGTCAGGATATTTCAAAGGAAAAATTAAATCGTATTTGTGAAAGTATGGCTTTCGCGCTGTATCGTTGATTGATTAATAAGGATAAATAATGAAGTATGGGTTCATGATTTTGATTTTGTGGATTTCCGCTTGTGCCAGTCTTACTGTATATAGTGAAAGTCAGGCGATTGATTTGGTAATGAAATCTATTGAACGAAATCAACTGACTGCGTTGAAAACAGAATGTTTGATGTTTTTTGTAGAAAATAAAACAACATTTTATGAAATTGATGTGCGCGAAAAACACAATCAACACTGTGGTGGCGACCCTGCTACTGCACCTAGATTGTTTACTTACCAAGTGAATAAACAAACAGGTAGCCTGAAAATAGATGAATCTGTGTTAGATGGGTGGTATAGATTACTACAAAATAAGGATATTATTATGGACGAAAATAAGATTATTCCACATTTTAGCCAAAGACAATTATTAACTAATTTGCTAGAGATAATGGAAATTTCACATTCTAAAGATGACTTTACACCTGAAAATATAAGTAAAATCTTTGGAGTGACGTTGAATGTATCTAAAAATGGAGAGTTTTTTTGGAGGGACTATAACACCACATTGGAAATATTATTTTGATAAAAGTAGAAAAGGGTTTTTGTCAGAAAACTTATTTGTAATCGAATTGAAATTTTATAGAACTAATAATTCATATATAAATGAAGTATGTGATATGGATATTGATGAATTTGTTCAAAAAGCGCAAACACTAGGCTATATTCAATATCCATTGAATAGGAGAAATTTTGCAATACCTGGAATTGTATTAAAAAGAGATAATTTGGCTTTACATATTGAAGAAGTTGTAGCTTTAAGTCCAAATGAAAAACGTTGTATTGCGCGAATTATTATTGACAGAGAATTTTAAGAAATCTTACTAAGGAAATAAATATGGTGCAAAAAACGGCATATTCAAATCTAAGTCAAGCTACAGAAGCAAAATTGTTAGTAATTTAGGCAGCCTGAAAGTTTGAACGGGGGAGGTGCCTCTGTTCAGCAGTACCAACAGTTACGTAAGATTATTAGTTTATCTG
>JAUNHN010000246.1 GCA_030523915.1 Capnocytophaga sp.
GGGTTATGTGCAAGTGCCGTATTTGTTGGATACGAAAATCAAGGTAGTTTTCAGCAGAATTAAACTCAACACTGAACGCCAACTTATTGAAGGAAAGCTCGTTACGACTTATGATGGGGCGGAGGGGAATGTTATTAATGTTTTTACACAAATTAATAGAATTAGAGAAATATTAAAAAATTATAAGGGAACAAAAAAAGATTGTTCATTCGATTAAAAAAAATCGTGCATTTTATTGATTTTTAAATAATTAAACACACGAACAATCTTGTACAAGACTACAAAATTATTTTGAAATAACTTGAAAAAACTTGCAAAAATATTCCCACAACAAAGATAAATCAGAACCCCAAAAATGTCAGATTTGCAACTCATAATCCTCAATTTGACAGTTGAATAACACTATTTTGGGTATAAACTTCACGCTGTTTGCGACAAAAATGGAATTTTTCATTCCTTTGACCTCGCTCCTGCAAATATTCACGATGTCAATTATCTAAAAGACATCAAGGAAAACTTCAAAAACTGCCTAATAATCGGCGATAGAGGCTATGTAAGCAAGGAATTTCAGGTGGATTTATTCAATTATTCCAATATAAAACTTTCGGTTCCAATGCGTAAAAATCAGCACGATTTGGTGGAATTTTCAAGGGTAAAATCAAAGATTCGGAAGCGGATTGAGACCAATATATCGCAACTTTCGGGGCAATTTACAATGAACACTAATTTTGCGAAAACTTTTTGGGGATTAGCCACGAGAATTTTATCAAAAATTACCTCTTTCACGATGATTCAGTACCTAAATTTCTTCGTTTTTAAAAGAGAATTAAACCACTTAAAGATTAATCTGTACTAAATGCACAAGGGGTAATATTATATTTGGCTAAGGTTTGTTTGCTACGAATCTTAATGACCATTTTCTCGAAATCAACAGTGAATTTTTTAAACATTTTTAAAAGAGAATGTCCTTCTGTGATGATACCCAAAAAGCTGTTTTTGAGTTTTTCAGCAGTAGCAAAGCCGTCTATTTTCATCAGATTGTCATACTGATTAAAAAGACGTGTTTTAAGTTCATCAAGTTTTCTGTTTAATGAAAGAACCTCTTCACTTTTTCCTAAAACTTTACCGAATTTCAAATCCCATTTATCTGGGAAAACTTCGAGTTTGGTACTAAACTGAGCGATTTTACCATCAATGGTTATTATTCTACCCATAATGGCTACTTTTCCATTTTTCTTAGGTGCATTTTTTTTAGATAGAAAAGCACCTTTAACATTGATTTTTTGACTATTTGTATAACTCAATGATTTAATTACAAAATTAATCTCTATTGAGTTACAAGTAAAGATGAAAATAAAAGTAAAACACTGAAATATAACCTCTTACCTAAAAAAATATAAAATTAAAATAGGTAACGATTTAGAAACCTATCTTTGTCTTTATCTGGCAAATTGCTTTATTACTTACCTTCCAATACGTTCCTAAGAAAAAATAAGTAGCTTATTATGTGTATATTACACTTTTTTTCCTAACTTTGCGTTCTTATTCATTTTCCTTCGATGATAAGAACCAAAAATCAAGGCTGTGGATACTTCGCTGAAAATCTCTTAACCTACTCCTTGCAGTCGCTTCGAACAGAAGATATTT
>JAUNHN010000072.1 GCA_030523915.1 Capnocytophaga sp.
GAATTTATTCAGGCGAGAATATGTTTTTTGTAATAATGTTTGTCCAGCCCCTAACATATCGTGAAATTGTTTGGGATAATTTCCTGTACTGATAGGCCAAAAGCGAGAGCCAATCCCTCCCGCCATAATTACAGCGTAATAATTTGGATTCATATAAATAAAATTGAATGAAAGTTTTCGCAAAGATAGAAAATATTTCATTCAAAATCAATTTGTGAGAGCTGTTACAGAAAAATGTTAAAAAAATAATGACTGAAATAAGTTGTGATTACATTTTTTTTAGTATGTTTGTAAATCTTTTTTCGGAGGGAAAAGAGAGCGGAATTGAAATTTTATTTTTAGGGCATATAGGTTTGAATATAATAACATTAACAACAGATTTCGGTGAGCGAGATTATTTCGTGGGAGCTATAAAAGGAGCTATTTACAGTCGTATTCCTCAAGGACGGATTGTAGATATATCGCATTTGATTGCCCCGTTTGATGTTATACAAGCCGCTTATGTACTTAAAAATGCGTACATTCATTTTCCGAAAGGTAGCATACATATTATCGGAGTAGTGTCGGAACAAACTCCTGAACGAAAGCATCTGATAATGAAGCTCAGAGAGCATTATTTCATCGGAGCCGATAACGGGATTTTTAACCTTCTGCAAGAAAATGAGCAAGAAGAAGTAGAAATCTATGAAGTAGAAAGTAACCAAAGCAATTTGTTATTTCCTGCATTAGACTTTTTTCCAGACATAGCATCTGAAATTTGTAAAGGTACACCTCTTAATAAAATAGGAAAAGCAACAGATTCTTATAAGAAAACCAAACCTTTTCTTCCCGAAATCAGTAGTGATAGACGTGCTATCTATGGAAATATTATTTACATCGACCATTACGGAAATGCGGTGAGTAATATAACGCGTTCTTTATTTTACCAAGTGGGAGAAAATCGCCCATTTGAAGTAATTTTCAGTATGTATTCTTTTGATAAAATACATGCCAATTTTGGTGGAAAAATAGGGGAAGGTAGTAATTTTCTATTGTTCAATAGCGTAGGATACTTACAGATAGGAATTTTCAAAAGTAATTTGAATACAGTAGGAGGAGCTTCAACGCTTTTGGGAATAGAATATGCAGACAAAGTAAGTATTCGCTTTCAGAATAAATTATAATAATATAACATATCATCTTAAAAATAAATAATATGACATTAATCAAATCAATTTCAGGGATTCGTGGTACCATTGGCGGAAAACCTGAAGACAATTTAACTCCGATTGACGCAGTGAAATTTGCCGCTGCCTACGGAACGTGGTTAAAATCAACCCTTAAAAAGGAAAACATTCGTGTAGTGGTGGGGCGTGATGCACGTATTTCGGGCGAAATGATTCAGAACTTGGTAGCTTACACCTTGGTAGGTTTGGGCATCGAAGTGATTGACACAGGATTGAGTACCACTCCTACAGTGGAAGTCGCTGTACCTATGGAAAATGCCGATGGAGGTATCATTCTCACAGCCAGTCATAACCCAAAACAATGGAACGCTTTGAAACTCCTTAATAATAAAGGTGAATTTTTAAGCGGAAAAGACGGCGAAGAAATCCTTAAAATTGCTGAAAAAAGCGATTTTACGTTCTCACAAGTCGATGATTTGGGCAAAATTACTAAAAACGACACCTATATAGATAAACATATCGAAGCAGTTTTGAATCTCAAAACGGTAGATGTTGCAGCCATTAAAGGCAGAAAATTCAAAGTCGTAGTTGATGCCGTAAATTCTACGGGCGGAATTGCTATTCCGAAACTTTTGGAAAAATTAGGCGTAGAAGTGGTAAAACTATATTGCGACCCTAACGGACATTTTCCGCACAATCCAGAGCCTTTGAAGGAGCATTTGGGCGATATTTCTGCCAAAGTGGTAGCTGAAAAAGCCGATTTTGGTATCGTTGTAGACCCCGATGTGGACAGATTGGCACTCATCTGCGAAGATGGCGAAATGTTTGGTGAGGAATATACGCTCGTAGCCTGTGCCGACTATGTACTTGGCAAAACGTTAGGAAATACGGCTTCCAACCTTTCATCATCAAGGGCTTTGCGTGATATTACCGAAAAACACGGAGCGAAATATTTTGCTGCCGCAGTAGGTGAAGTAAACGTGGTGGAAATGATGAAAAAACACGATGTAGTTATCGGAGGAGAAGGCAACGGAGGAATTATTTATCCTGAACTGCATTACGGGCGTGATGCTTTGGTGGGCGTAGCGTTGTTCCTGTCGCTATTGGCTACGAAAAACGTAACTTCGGTGAAGCAATTACGCGAAAGTTATCCAGCGTATTTTATGAGCAAAAACAAAATCGAGCTTACTCCCGAGGTGAATGTAGATGCAATATTGAGTGAAATGGCTAAAAAATACGCTCACGAAAATGTGAATACCATTGACGGAGTGAAGATTGACTTCGCTGAAAGTTGGGCTCACTTACGAAAATCAAACACCGAACCTATTATTCGTATTTATACCGAAACCAAAAGTTTTGAAAAGGCCGATAATTTGGCTAAACAGATAATTGCTGATATTCAGTCAATTATAAAATAAAAAAGTAATATTAATATTTTAAATTTATAAACAGTATGAGAAAAATTATTTTATTATTCGGATTGTTTGTGTCCTTTGCGACTGCTTCAGCACAAGGCACATTGGAAAAGGGAGAATTTCAAATCAATGCAGGACTTGGTTTCTCAAATTGGGGAGTACCTATCTATTTAGGAGCTGATTATTGCATAATGGACGATATTACGGTAGGAGGCGAAATTTCCTATCGTTCTAAAACATATCAAAATATTAAGTATACGAGTTTTGGAATTTTGGCAAATGGAAATTATCATTTTAATAGATTGTTGAAAATTCCTTCTGAATTTGATGTGTATGCAGGTGCGAGTATTGGGTATTATAATTGGTCGCATAATAACAATTCAGGACTTACATTCGACCCTTATTATACTTCAGGTTTAGGTTGGGGACTTCAAATCGGGGGGCGTTATTTCTTCTCGGATAATTTTGGGGTAAACCTTGAGCTGGGAGGTGGAAATGCCGTAGCAGGTAAGTTAGGGGTTACTTTTGTATTCTTTTAGTAATAGATAACAAAAACAATATCAGTAAAGTATGTATATTGAAAACGCATATTTAGGAAAAAATCCTAAGTGGTTATATATTTTCTATCCATTGGCTTTTTTTGGGTTAATGGCGATTAATCTGTTAGCATCACTTGTGCTTGATGTCAATATTTTGATGAAAAATGTCATTGAAGAAAAGGGAGAACTTCGATATTTTGCTGAGGATATGATGATTCCTTTTGCGGTATTTTGCGTTTCGTTACTTGCTTGGGTGCGTTATGTACACGGTCAGCCATTAAAGGCTTTTCACACTACCCGAACTAAAATTGATTGGAAGCGATTTTTCTTTGCTTTCTTCTTGTGGGGAAGTGTTACTACTACTGTTATTGTTGTTGATTTCTGGCTGAGTCCTGAATCCTATATTTGGAATTTTCAAGCTGATAAATTCTTCATTCTTTTGATTTTAACTATTCTATTGATTCCTTTTCAAGCGGGATTTGAAGAATATTTTTTCAGAGGATATTTGATGCAATGTTTGGGTATTTGGGTCAAAAATCGTTGGTTTCCATTGATTTTTACTTCACTAACCTTTGGCTTGGTACACATTGCCAATCCCGAAGTGTCAAAATTAGGTTACGGAGCGATATTTTATTACATAGGTACAGGATTGTTTTTAGGGATTATTACACTAATGGATGAAGGTTTGGAGCTGGCTTTAGGTTTTCATATTGCTAATAATATGATTACAGCACTTTTAATAACGAGTGATTGGAGTGTGATGCAATTGCCTTCAATGTTTAAAGATATTTCAGAACCTTCGTTTGGGTTAGAGATATTGCTTCCTATATTAGTATATTTACCTATATTGCTGTATATTTTTGCTAAAAAATATCGTTGGACGAATTGGAAAGAAAAACTTTTAGGCAGGGTACTCACAGAAAAAGAATTTTTGGAACTGAAACAGTAATAAAAAAGAGTGTTGAAAAAAAATAGATTTCAACACTCTTTTTGTTTCAATGGAAATTTAGGGTTAAAATAGCTGATAAATTGGGTGTTGATTTTATTTCTCATAAAATTAGAACTTTATAATCTTACTATACGTGTTTATTGAAAAAAAAATTGTAACTTTGTCCTTTAAATTTAGGAACTAGCAATATGGCAAACACTACTGAAGAAAATTTGGAAATCGTACGCAAAGTTTTTACCAAATATCTGGAAGAAAACGGGCATAGGAAAACCCCTGAGCGTTACGCTATTGTAAGAGAAATTTATGAAAGTGGAGAACACTTTGATATTGAATCACTTTACATTAAAATGAAAAACAAAAAGTACCGCGTAAGCCGTGCTACTTTGTATAACACTATCGAATTGCTTTTGGAATGCGGATTGGTACGTAAACATCAATTTGGGCAAAATCAGGCTCATTATGAAAAATCGTATTTTGACCGGCAACATGACCACGTAATCCTTACCGATACAGGGGAGGTGATTGAGTTTTGTGACCCTCGCATTCAGTCTATTAAGCAAACGATAGAAGAGGTTTTTGACATTGAAATTTCAAACCATTCGTTGTATTTTTACGGAAAAAAGAATAAAAAATAAACAAATAATAAGTACTAAAAAATGGCAGTAGATTTACTTCTCGGGCTTCAATGGGGCGATGAGGGCAAGGGGAAAATTGTAGATGTTCTTACACAAAAATATGATATTATAGCTCGTTTTCAAGGAGGTCCTAATGCAGGACATACACTTGAGTTTAACGGTATTAAACATGTTTTGCACACCATTCCTTCTGGGATTTTTCATCAGAATGCAGTGAATATAGTAGGTAATGGCGTGGTTATAGACCCTGTGATTTTCAAAAAAGAAATAGAGGCTTTGAGCAAATTTGATATTGATTTAAAATCTAAATTATTAATTTCACGCAAAGCACATCTTATATTACCTACACACCGCTTGCTTGACGCCGCTTCCGAAGCCTCGAAAGGAAAAGCTAAAATAGGCTCTACTTTGAAAGGAATTGGACCTACTTATATGGACAAAACTGGTAGAAATGGGCTTCGAGTAGGAGATATTGAATTAGATGATTTTGAGACTCGTTACCGTAATTTGGTAAATAAGCACGAAGAGATGATTTCACATTACAATGTTGAAATTCAGTATAATCTTGACGAATTAGAAACCGAATTTTTTGAAGCTATCAAAACTTTAAAAACGCTTCAATTTATTGATAGTGAAGAGTATATACACCAAGCTATCAAAAATGGTAAGAAAATATTAGCAGAAGGAGCTCAAGGCTCGTTGTTGGATATTGATTTTGGAACATATCCGTTTGTAACTTCTTCAAACACAACTGCGGCTGGGGCTTGTACAGGTTTGGGGATAGCTCCTACCAAAATAGGCGATGTGCTTGGTATTTTTAAGGCGTATACGACACGTGTGGGTAGTGGTCCTTTCCCTACGGAACTTTTCGATGAGGCAGGCGAAATTATGGGGCGTGTAGGTAAAGAGTTCGGAGCAACTACGGGACGCAAACGTCGCTGTGGCTGGTTGGATTTAATAGCTTTAAAATATGCTGTTCAGGTGAATGGAGTTACACAACTAATGATGATGAAAGCTGATGTACTTAGTGGCTTTGATACTCTGAAAGTTTGTACAGCATATAAATATAAAGGTCAGAAAATCAATCATTTACCGTATAATATTGAAGAGCAAAATGTTACACCTATTTATACAGAACTAAAAGGATGGGCTCAGGATTTGACCACAATAAAAGATTATAATCAGCTACCAAAAGAATTATTGGATTACATTGATTTCTTAGAAAAAGAATTGGAAGTGCCAATTACGCTTGTGTCCGTAGGTCCTGATAGAACGCAAACTATTCATAGAGGATAGTTATAATTATTTGATAATTAATATATTAAAAATGTCAGTAGCAAAAAAAGAATATAAACGTGTAACTACCAAGTCGTTGGTAGAAATGAAAGCCAACGGCGAAAAAATCTCAATGTTAACGGCTTACGACTATACTTTTGCCCGAATCATTGACGGAGCAGGAATTGATGTGATTCTGGTAGGAGACTCGGCAAGTAATGTAATGGCAGGACATGAAACAACCTTGCCTATTACGTTAGATGAAATGATTTATCACGCATCGTCGGTAGTTCGTGCTACGACACGAGCTTTGGTGGTTGTAGATTTACCTTTCGGGTCGTATCAATCCGACCCTAAGAAAGCACTTCGTTCTGCCATACGTATTATGAAAGAAAGTGGCGGACACGCAATTAAACTCGAAGGAGGTGAAGAAATAAAAGGAAGTATCAAACGTATCCTCAATGCAGGAATTCCTGTAATGGGGCATTTAGGTTTGACGCCACAATCTATTTATAAATTTGGTTCGTTTACCGTACGAGCTAAAGAGGAAGCTGAAGCCGAAAAGTTGAGGCAAGATGCCATTTTATTGGAGAAAATGGGATGTTTTGCTATCGTTCTGGAGAAAGTTCCTGCCAAATTAGCAGAAGAAGTCGCTAAAAGTGTGAAAATTCCTATTATTGGTATTGGGGCAGGTAGCGGTGTTGATGGTCAGGTACTTGTACTTCACGATGTACTGGGAATGACCAATGAATTTCATCCACGGTTTTTACGCCGATATGCGAATCTGTACGATGATATAACTTCGGCAGTTTCTCATTATGTGGAAGATGTGAAAAATGTTGATTTCCCAAACAAAGAAGAAAGTTACTAAATAATTCATAATTCAAATCAATAGGGGCGTATCGCAATACGCCCTTATTTTTCGTGTTTGGATAATTGAGCAATAACACAAAATGTTTCGACATCAAGGTAAAAAAAGAACCGACAAAAACAATTTGCAAATAGCCGTAGTATTGTCTTTTGTAGCAGGAATCGTGAATGTAGTAGGATTTTTATTCTTAGGAAAATTAACTACCAATGTAACAGGGCATTTTGCTCTTTTTATTTACGATGTTTCTATAATGGAATTCTGGAAAGGAACGATTTATTTTTTGTATATTTTTTCGTTTTTAATAGGTTCATTTACATCAGGTTGGCTTATTGAGACGGCTAATTATTACAAGAGGCATAATATTTTTGTAACTCCTACGATAGTGGAATGTTTTATGCTATTTAGTGTTATGGCATTGAACTATTTTACGATTGATTTTCCTACTGATATAACAGCTTGTATGTTGCTGTTTGCGATGGGAGTACAGAATTCTTTTGTAACGAAAATATCTAATTCTGTGGTGCGAACTACTCACCTAACAGGGCTATTTACCGATTTGGGAATTGAATTCTCACAATGGATTTACCTCAAAAAGAAACGTAATGAGAAGGCTCTTACGAAGATAAAATCAAATATAAAACTTCGATTTTTTATCATTTTATTTTTCTTTCTTGGAGGTTTAAGCGGTGGATATTTATTCGTAAAAATGGAAATGAAATTAAATACACTATTTGTAGCCATTGCTATTCTATTATTGGGTTTATTTTATGACGATTTCCGATTTGTGTATCTTACTAAAAAAAGAAAATATGAAAATAAGGTCAAATATAGAAAATTTACAAGTGCTTTATGAAGATAATCACTTGATAATTATCAATAAACGAGCTGGCGATATTGTCCAAGGGGATAAGACTGGTGATAGCCCTTTGAGCGAAATAATCAAAGCCTATTTGAAGCAAAAATATAACAAACCTGGGGAAGTTTTCTTAGGGGTAGCTCATCGATTAGACCGCCCTACAACAGGTATTGTAGTTTTCGCAAAGACCTCCAAAATGCTTAGTCGTTTAAATGCGTTATTTGCCGATAAAGTTGCAATTGAGAAAACCTATTGGGCTATTACAAGCGGTTGTCCCAATCCGTTGGAAGGTACTTTAACACATTGGCTTACACGTGATTCTGAAAAAAATAAATCTACAGCACATACCAAAGAAGTAAACCAAAGCAAAAAAGCCGTTCTGAATTACAAAGTATTAAAAACCTTAGATAATTACTATCTGTTAGAAATTCAGCTTGTTACAGGACGGCATCACCAAATCAGAACACAACTCGCTGCGGTAGGCTGTATTATCAAAGGTGATTTAAAATATGGAGCAAAACGTTCCAATCCAGATGGAAGTATCCATCTGCACGCACGCAAACTGAATTTTATTCATCCAGTAAAAAAAGAAAAAATAGAAATTATTGCTCCTATTCCCTATGAAAATTTATGGAAATCTGCCGAAAAATAATTTCTATTTTAGAAACTAAAACATCGCTCCGATACCAAAACTAACTCCTGAAGCCTTGTTACGAGCCAAATTGATGTATTGGTATTTTATGCCAAAATGGTAGTTTCGGTAGTGGAATTTAGGACCTATCGAAAAAAGAAGTATATCGCTATGTCTGAAGAAATTACCTCTGAAATCCGTATAAATGGAAAAAGGCTTAATGAAAATTTCATTTCCTACATCAAGAGCAAATCCCCATCGCTTAACGTCATTGGCTATGTAACTCGCCCCGATTCCCCAATGGAATGCTATACGCTGAGTTCGCACTCGGTAATATTGTGCTGTGGCAGAAATCATATCCAAATTTTCGTTACCACTTAGGAGCTTTTCCCAGAAATGTAAGTAGTTGGTATTGACTGCAAACCGATTCCCTATTCGGAATTTAACATTCAAATCATTGGTATAAAATCTTCCTTTTTCAGGGAAATAGTAGTTAGACCCCTCCACACGCCAAAGCACATAATCATCTTGGTTTGCATACAAATAATCGCCTTTTGCCCCTCGATGAAACGGATAAGGGTTAAGTGCAGCAGTGTACATTGGGGTTTGTTGCTCTGCGGGAGTTTCAAAAACGGCATAGTAAGCAAGTCCTAAACTTAGTTGGAACAAAATGCCCCATAGAGGGCTATCATCACTAAGCTGATAGCGTGGAGAAGAGGAATTTGATGAAGATTCTTCTGTGGAGAATTCCCCTTGGGTCATTATTTCGCTACTGCCCGATAGATTTTCTTTCGCACTACGTATTTTGCTTTGCCCTGATAGAGAGATACTTAACATAGAGAGAAAGAAAAGAGAGGTTAGTTTCATAGTATTTTCAGATTGTTTTGTAAGATTATAACTGATATAAAATTTCGGATTTTAAGGCTTCCCAAGTATTAGGCGAAATTACTTCTTCAAAAGTAACATCTTTATTTTCAATGAAATTCAAAATGTATTCTTTTCGTTCTTTGGATATTGGGTGTGAGCTAACCCATTTGAGAGCTTGTACATCATTTTCTTCAAAAAGCCCAATAAAATCAGTAAAAGGAGCTGTATCTATTTTGGCTTTAAGTAAATATTTGACTCCCCAAAGGTCAGCCTCTTTTTCCATTTCTCTGCTAAAAGCCGATGACGAAACCATTTGGATAATATCTCCAGAAATCGAATCTCCTCCTGTGATAATAGAAAATAACACTCCCAAGCCTAATTCCCTGACCAGCGTTTTCATTACATGATTTTTTTCGATATGAGCCAACTCGTGTGCGATGACTCCGCTAAGGGCTTCGGGTTTTTCGGTTTTGTCTATCAAACCTGTGTAGATAACCAGCTGACGGTCAGGTAGGGCAAAGGCATTCACTTCGGAGTTATTGAATATGTATACTTGCAGAGATTCCTTGTCAATGTGATTAGCCTCACAGATTTTGGTTACTATACTGTCTACTGTTTTGGTAACTAATTCATTTTCAATAATTTCATTTTCAAGTTTGAATTGAGAAATCATTAGTTTTCCTAACTCTTTTTCGATTCGCTGAATGTTTTTATTTTCAATATCAATATCAAAAATACGAATCCAATTCACTTGTTGTAATAAAAACCAACTTCCGAAAAACAACCCCAAAATGATAGTTCCGCGAATGAATATTTTATTAATCATTTTCCTTTACTATTAAATCCGTAATATCTCCATAAAACCACCACGAAATGTGTGTTCCTTTCCGCACCATTGTAGCTGTGTATGCCGTTGCTATAAATTCCGATAGGTTAAAGAAAAAAACTGTAATCAGATAAGCAATATACGCATTTGATACTTCGGTACTACCCCAGATGATAGAAATTGTCCACCAAAATCCTATTGTATTTATCGGAAATACAGATAGTTGCGATAATAAAGCCTGCGAGCAATGCCAACGTACAAAGTAGCTTCCTTTTCGATTTGCTATAAAAAAGAAAAAAGTAGCCAATAGATTCACTATCGGCAAAGGCATTCCTACAATGATAGCCACGACAGACATCAAGTAGCTATTCGAAGCCCTTTCTTTTTCACCTTCGCTGATTCTGTAATCTAATTTTTTGATAGTAATCATAAGCCTTTACATATATTCCAAATCCAATTTAGTAATATTAACACGAAAAAAGGAATGTAAACATACGCTTTTTTGAAATATTTTTCCAATCCAATATATGCCTTGTAAGTTGTTATTTTGCGAAAAATCCAATCGTAAAGCATCATAAAAGGAAGTATAATCAAGGCTAATGAAGCCAATACTCCCAGCGGATTCCAATAAAGCGATTTGATAAAATTTCCGTTAAAAAACGATAAAACGGAGCGTGTAGTGCCACAAGAAGGACAAGGAATATCTGTTATATGTTTTGACAAACAAACAGTTATTCCTATATCGTGTTGCTGGAATAAAAAGTTACTCAGTAACCAGCCCCATCCTACAAGGCACGAAGCTACCAAAAGAATATATACGTTTTTGACAGTCAATTACACAAGTGCTGATTGTAAGATTTCTGCGTTCTTATCACGAGTAGCGTCCATAATCAAGAACCAATCTACAATAGTCCAAATCATAAATCCTCCACAAGTAAGAAGTTTTCCAAGTCCAAGACCTACATCACCGATGAAAAAACGGTCGATGCCTAATTGTCCTCCCCCAACTAAAGAGATGATAAGCGACGTAGTAGGGTCTTTAAATTGAAGCGTTTGGAGTTGAATCCATCGTGATTCGTCCATATTGAGAAGTCTTTGACGAATTTGAGGAATCAATTCACTTTTGAAAAATTTACTGTTCATCGTGATAAACATATCGACTTTTTGTGTGTCCATAAGAAAATTGTTAAAATTCAATGCAATAATACTGCTTTTTTTGAAATATTGCAAATAAAGATAGATAATTTTTGTTTTCTATGTATAAATGAATTTTGCTTAAAATATAAGTATTTATTTTTGAGGTAAATATATACTTTAAAACATACGAGCCAAATAATCATAATGTTCTCCTTCGGCGATGAGTTCACATTCTAATCCTACAGAAATCGCTGCATTTTGGAGTGTATTATAATCTACATAAAGCCATGGAAAGGGTTTTTCTTTATCGCCTTTGTACTTTACTAAGTATTGGACTTCACCATAATAATCAAAATGAAGAGGTACGTCATACGTCCCGTCGGGGTTTTGGTCAAACATATAAATGATGTCTGATGAGTCTGTCAGAATTTGTCCGTTAGGAGCAAGCAGGCTTTTTATTTTTGAAAGAAAAGCTCCCATTCGGCTAAGTCTTCCGCACATTCCTGCACCATTCATCAGAAGTAGAATCGTGTCGAATTCTCCTTCAAATTGCATAATATCAGCTATATATGTATTTTTAAGTCCTCGAAGTTTGCATACTTCAATGGCTTTGGCTGAAATATCAATCGAATGCACTTCCAGCCCTCTTTCATTTTGTAAATAAAGCCCGTGGCTTCCTGCACCACAGCCTACTTCGAGGACTTTGCCTTTGGCTAATTGTAAGGCTTTTTGCTCTAATTTGGGCATTTTGGTGTATGAGCGAAATAAATAGGGGAGGGGCAATACGTCTTCTTCCGAAATGGTGGTTTCGGTTTTGATATCTTCGGTATAATTCCCTTGTTGGTAGTCTAATATAGCCTGTCCGAAAAGGTCTTTCATTGGTGAAGTTTTATTTGATTAGTTTTTCGATATCTTTTATAAGTTTTTGATTTTCAATGTTTCGTGCTACGATAATTCCGTTAGAATCGATAAGAATACTGGTGGGTAGCCAGCGTAAAGCATAAGTTTTGGCGGCTTCGGACTTCCAAGCTCCTTCCACGAAACCTTGTTGCCAAATCAGTCCATCGGTGGCAATGGCTTCTTTCCAATGGTCTTTATTTCGGTCTAATGACACACCTAAAATGGTGAAATTCTTATCCTTATATGTATTGTATATCTTTACCAAATTAGGACTTTCTTTTCGACAATCGGGACACCACGAAGCCCAAAAGTCAATCAATACATTTTTGCCTTTTAAATCACTTAGTTTGAATGACTTACCATCGGTGTCTTCCATATATATTTCGGGAGCGGGTTGCCCTGGTTGTAGTTTTTCGAGTTTGGCGATAGCTCCGTCAAGCTCTTCGATATAGGTGTTGCTTAGCAAATCGGGTGAAATTTGATTTCGGAGCGAAATAAGGTCATC
>JAUNHN010000247.1 GCA_030523915.1 Capnocytophaga sp.
TAATGATAAAAGTCAATTTTTATTATATAATGATTTGTGTAATATAAATAATGATACTTTTCTATACTGGTTGCCATTAGATAATCATAAAGATGAGTTTTTATTTGAAAATTACAAACCAAACATGATTGCCAAGACGCCTTGCAATAATAAAATGCTTAAAAAAGCCTCCCTTTCTTTCATGCAGATGCAAAATGGCGGTTTATTCCTCATGGAAGAAAAAAAATCTTTTTTTTCTATCATTGCAGATGGTTATTATATGATAGCTTTAGTTGATAAAAAATATAATGTAGACAATATCAATACTTATATAGAAAATTGGAGTATATTTGAGGATAGATTGGATATAAATTGTTCCAATATATTGTTTGAGTTTTTAAAAAATATAAATAAATTATAAAGTAAATAATATGTTATAGATAAAGTTATTTATATAATGAGGTAGTTAGCTCTCATGGCGGTGTTCCCACTCCTCATGTTATTGAATATGGCAGAAGTCATTTGCCTAATGGGACAGTAAGAGTTAACTCACCAAACGCCAAGCACCCCCTAGACCAGCTAGACCAGAAGAAATACAATATACCAAATAGGAGTCTTTATGAGTGAAATATCTAACTGGAAATACGAAAAGTGGTTAAAAGAAATGAGTGGCTATAATGTGGTGCGAGATATTCGCACCTATATTAATCTTGAGATTTATCCAGAAGATTTGGAAATTTTAATTACGATACTAATGCCAAAAACTTTTGAAATAGACGAATTGGTATTTTTTGATATCAATGGAGATGGTGAACAAATTGTTCGTTCAGCTTATGAAGTCCCAGATCCTTTGGGTAGATTAGGATTTGAACGCCAAAAAGATTGGAATTCTATTAGTGTGAGCGACATATTTTTCAACAACCGTGACAATTCTTCTGATGAAACCATGCAGAATATTGCCAAGTTGATTAAAAATAATTGGGAATATCATTTAATTAAACTATATCCAAATAAAAAATTTATTGTTGAGGTTTATGGGGAATATTTTGATCCTTATATAACATTTTATCAAATTTAATGGCATATCAAGCATAAACTCTCAGAGGATTGTGGTTGGTAGCGATGGTAAGATGTATTATACCCCCAATCATTACAAAACTTGGATACAAATAAAATGAAACAACAGCTTTTTAGTTTTTTCTGTGCGGAAAAATCAAATAATTTATCAGAAATTTTTATTGTTATTGATGATAGTTTCAAGGGTATGCAAGAAATTTATGATTATATTGGAAAGTGTGTTTATCATAACTTTCCTGAAAAAAATCCAGTGTATTCAAATTCTTACTACTTTGGATCCAATCCATCTGCTTTTTCTGATTGTTTAAGTTCTTTTTTTTATTGTATTAATGATATAATATTGATATTTAAATTTGAGAATTTCCATACCAATATTAGTAATAAAGAAATTTATGTTTTTTTACAATCATTTTTGTGGATAAATGTTTATTTTGATTATGAAAAAAGACTTCAAGTTCTAATATCAAAGAATGTAATGAAAATTTATCTTGAGGAAGCAGATAGATTGTCTTGGTTAGATGTAAGTGCAGAAGATATTTTTGACGAAAATTATATAAATCCAGAAG
>JAUNHN010000073.1:0-7999 GCA_030523915.1 Capnocytophaga sp.
ATAACGATAATAACCTTCATAGGCGTTTTAGAATACCACCCAACTCCATCAATCACCGTACAACCACGCTTTATTTCAGAGTTTATGTGATTCGCTATTTCTTCGTAATGTTTTGAAAATATGAATAGTTGTACCGATTGTCTCGCTCCGTTAATAACCATTTCTACCATTTGCCACATCAGCGGTAATAGAATCAATCCGTAAATGGTTCGCTCTAATGATTCATTATCTCCACCTAAAATGAAGTATGATGAAACTACGATTAAAATATCCACAATCAGCATAATACGAGCCAATCGGATACGGAAATATTTCGTTACCAATGCCCCAATAATATCTGTACCTCCCGTACTTCCGTTTACTGAAAACACCAAGCCCAATCCCGTACCACAGAATACACCACCTACGATAGCCGACAAAAAACTATCCCTAACGGGCGGATGTGCCGTAAAATATGGCTGTAAATAAGTCTCGCCAAAACTTAACATTGTAGAAAGTATTCCTACACCGATTAATGTTCGAAAAACAAACTGCTTACTCACCGCCCGAAAAGCTATGATGAGTAAAATTATATTGATAATCAGGTTGGTTATCCACATTTCGATGCCAGTTCCGTACTTAATCATAGCGGAAACTCCTGAAAGTCCGCCCATTACGATTTTATTTGGAAGAATGAATCCCGTAATTCCTAAGGTAAAAAGGGTTAATCCTAAGATAATAATCAAATAATCTTTAATGTAAAAAGATTTTAAATATTTGATACTACTCTTTTTGTTTGTCTCCATATTTTTTTGAAAATCCGATTTATGAAATTTGCGTGCAAAAATATTGAATATTTTTTAATCAATGTGTTTTTCAGGTTATTTTTTTTGAAATATTGTCAAAATGAAGTAATAGTTTGTTTTTTAGTTTTATTTTTCTATTTTTGCACCTACAAAATTAAGTACACATCAAATACATTTTTTAGAGTTCTTAAACATATGCTAACGCGAAGACATATTAGGGTAAAGGTAATGCAATCCATCTATGCAATGGAGCGAAGCCAAAGTCAAAATTTGGATAAAGAATTGAAATTTTTACAAAATAGTACAAACGATACGCATCACCTTTATTTACTGATTTTTTCCTTATTAAAGGAGCTTCATAATATGGCAGATGAGCAGATTAAAATAGCTCAAAAAAAATATTTAGCTACCGTCAAAGATAAAAATCCTGTTCGTAAATTTATTGATAATCAATTGCTTGTGATGATTTCGACTAACGAAACATTACAAGATGCTATTAATGATGCCAAAATGAATCGTTGGGATTTGGATAGCGAATATGTGAAAATTGTGTATAAGAAAATCCTTGAAAGTGATTTGTACACTCAGTATATGAATGATAAAGGGAGTAGCTTTGCAGAAGATAAGGCTTTTGTGATAGATATTTTTAAAAATATCATTGCACCTAATGAAAAATTGTATGAATATATAGAGGATTATAACTTGACGTGGGTAGATGACTTTTCAATAGTGAACACTTTTATTTTAAAATTACTAAAAGGAGTTACGCCTAATAGCAATGAAAAGTATTTCATTCCGAAACTTTTTAAAAATGAGGAAGATAAAACATTTGCTACCGATTTGCTAAAAAAAGTAGTGCTAAACGACGAAAAATTACAGAGTTACGTGTACGGAAAAACGCCTAATTGGGATAAAGAACGTATCGCTTCGTTGGATAATATTATTATCAAAATGGCAATATGCGAATTTTTAAAATTTCCGACTATTCCTGTAAAAGTAACTCTAAATGAGTATCTTGAAATAGCAAAAGAGTATTCGACCCCTAAAAGTAGTATTTTTATCAATGGTATTTTGGACAACCTCTCCCGTGAATTTGAAGAAAAGCAAGAACTGAAAAAAATAGGAAGAGGACAGTACAAATAGTAGAAAATCAATAAATTAAATTAATAATGAATACAATCAATCAATTAGCACCATTTATATTAATGTTTGCGGTGCTTTATTTTCTTATGATTCGTCCGCAAATGAGACGTCAAAAACAAGAGCGAAACTTTATTCAGGAAATGAAAAAAGGAGATAATGTAGTAACAAAAAGCGGAATGCACGGACGTATTGTGGAACTCACTGATGATAGCTGCGTAATTGAAACCCTCGCTGGGAAAATCAAATTCGAGCGTTCAGCAATTTCAATGGAAATGTCAAAAAAAGTAAATACTCCCAAAGAAATTAAAAAATAATTAAACCACAAACGAAAACTAATTAATTCATACAAAAAATCCGTGAAGTTATTATAACTCACGGATTTTTAGTTTTTTACAAATGTATTATCATTATAAAAATCTAAAACAATGGCAACACATAATGATTTTGGCAAAGAAGCTGAACAAATAGCAGTAAACTTTTTGATAGAGAATAACCACCAGATTTTGGAACGAAACTTTATGTTTGGGCATGCCGAAATCGACATTATTTCACAAAAAGGAGATATATTACACATTACAGAGGTAAAAGCAAGAACCTCAAGGGCTTATGGAGAGCCTGAAAGTTTTGTGAATAAACAAAAAATAGATTTAATAATCAAAGCGACCAATCATTACATTACCCAAAAAGACCTTGATGTAGAAGTTCAATTTGATATTATTTCGATAGTTAAAAATAGTGTGGAGTTTGATATTACCTACATAGAAGATGCTTTTTATTCGTTTTAAAAAGAATCGTTAAATGTTCAACTATCTACGCTAAAATAGTTAAAAAAAAGTGAAAATCTATTTTTTTTGTTACAAAAAGTTTTTTTGTTGTATATTTGTAACAAAAAAAGAAGACTAACTTAAAAATTGTTATAAATCAAATGAAGACAGTATCGGCAGCCGTTGAAAACTATATCAAATCAAAACCTTTTTTGCAAACGGCACTCTCACAAGGAATTATCAATTTAACTTCGTTAGCTCGAATTATTCGTAAGGAAATCCAGAATGATACTACGAGTCGTGAAGTGCGTAATGGAGCTATCGTGATGGCATTGAAACGGCTTTCTACGGATATGGAATTTCGTTCTACGCATCGTATTGTAAAAGTTCTGAAAAATATTGGCGAAATTATAGTTCGTTCAAACTTAACGGATTACACGTTTTTAGTTTCGGAAACACTTTTAAATAGCCAAGCCGAATTATTAAAAAGAATTCAAAATACGAAAGATGTATTTTACGCTACTTCGCGAGGAGTGAATGAAACGAGCCTTATCGTAAGCAATTCTACGGAGGCTTTCGTGGAAGAAATTTTCAAAAATGAAAAATGCTTACATAAATTTACTGGTTTGGGTTCTATCAGTGTAAAACTTCCTGAAGAGAATATTTCAATTCCAGGAATTTATTATTTTATTTTCCAGCGATTGGCTTGGGAAGGAATCAGTATGAATGAAGTAATTTCTACAGCCAATGAATTTACTATAATTGTGCCTGAATATCAGGTAGATGTAGCATTCAAAGTGATTAAAGATTTAAAATTGTTATAAGAAAAGATGCTACCTGAAAAGAATTTGGGTAGCATCTTTTTTATTTTTAAAAAGGAAGCTCAAAAACTTCTTTCGGTTCATTGTCTTTTATGAAAAGGCGAGCCGAGAGACTTCCTTTTAAAGTTGTTTTGCCATTTTCTACACAAATCCAACTTCCTTCACGCAATCCCACCACGGGAATGTCATTGAGTTTATGAAATTCTTTGATGCGGGTTTCGCGAGTTTCACCTTTGTGTTTACTATTTGGGTCTGGGTCAAGGTAATGTGGATTCAGATTGAAAGGAACTACGCCTAAAGTTGTAAAACTTGGTGGGTAAATTATAGGCATATCGTTTGTGGTTTGCATCGTTTGCCCAGCAATGTTACTTCCAGCACTTGTTCCCATATATGGCGTTCCTCCTTCGATGACTTCCCGAAGCGTGTCCATTAGGTTTAGTTTATAAAGCTGGGTTACTAATAGGAATGTATTTCCTCCTCCAGTGAAGATGGCTTTGGCTTGTTTTAATGCCTGTGAAGGATTCTCAAAGGTATGTAACCCGATGATTTTCTTGCTGATAGAAGCAAATCCTTTTTTGGCTATTTCGGTGTATTCTTCGTGTGAAATTCCACTTGGACGAGCATACGGAATGAATACAATTTCGTCAATTCCTTCAAAAAAACGAATCAATTCATCGTTCAAGTAAGATAAATAAGTACTTCCGTAAATTGTTGAGGTACTTGCTAAAAGTATTTTTTTCATTTTTGCTTAAATTTTTTAAGAAAATTCTATTATTGATAATTATTCCACCGTAAAAATATTATTTTCGGTTTTAATATCGGCAGTAGCTTCGTTTGGGTCGATGACCAAAACTTTTATAGGCTTTTCAGTAGCAATAGTGTATGTGAATTCTTTATTGTTCAAACGCCATACTTGTACGGGGAATTTCATCTTTTCGGAAGTGCCATCCTGATAATTTATTTGCAAAAGGATAGGCATAGGAACACCTCCCAATTTTTCAAATGTAATTTCATAAAAATAATTAGGCTGCTTTGCCGAAATATTATTTTCTGCAATATATTCATTCAGAGGTTTTGAAAGTTTTGTAGCTGTTTTGGAAACATTCTCGCTTTTGTATGCGTCGTCTTCTTTTGAAACCAAATGTACCAAAGGCATCAAATCGCTGGTGTTCATATTTTGTTCTTGTAGCAATTCTTTGACTTTGTTGCTTGGTTCTTCCGAAATATGATATTGTTTTACGCTTTTGATAGCCAAATCTACATAATCAGTGGTGTAAAACCAAGCTCGCCAGAACCAATCCAATTCCACAGCCGAGGCATCGCTCATTGTTCTGAAAAAATCTTCAGGTGTAGGATGTTTGAATTTCCAACGCTGAACGTAGGTTCTGAAAGCAAAATCAAAAAGTTCAGGTCCCATAATAGTTTCTCGCAAAATGGATAGTCCAGCGGCAGGCTTACTATACGCATTTTCTCCTAATTGACTGATTTCTTCGGGGTTAGACATAATCGGTTCTAAATAAGCAGGGTCGCCAGACATATAACGCACAATTTGTGCAGGAAATCCTCTTTCGGAAGGATATTTTTTATAGGGAGCAATGTCCTCTGGGTATAATTCGCCGTAGGATTGTTCGGTAAGGTATTGTAAAAAAGTGTTAAATCCCTCATCGAGCCACGCCCATTGACGCTCGTCTGAATTGACAATCATCGGAAAAAAATTATGTCCTACCTCATGAATAATGACACTAATCATCCCAAATTTTATATCCATCGGAGTAAAACCTCCCAGCCCAGGGCGCCCGTAATTCCAGCAAATCATTGGATATTCCATTCCTTGGTCTTCAGCATTGATTGACACGGCTTTAGGATATGGATAATCAAGTGTGTATTTGGAATATGTTTTCAGGGTGTGAGCTACTGTTTTGGAAGAGAATTGTTCCCATAACGGATTCGCTTCTTTCGGGTAGAGAGAAATAGCCATTACGTTTTTATTGCCTATTTTTACAGCCATTGCGTCATAAATAAATTTTCGGGAAGTAGCAAAAGCAAAATCCCGCACGTTGGAGGCTTTGAATCGCCAAGTTTTTTTGGTAGAGGCTTTGGTTTTTTCTTTGATTTCAGCTTCTTCTTGGGTAACGATTATCACAGGTTTATCAAAAGATTTTTCCGCCAAGGCATAGCGTTCTAACATTTTTGGAGAGAAAACTTCTTTTCGGTTCTGAAGTTCGCCAGTAGCTTCCATTATATGGTCGGCTGGTACAGTTATAGAAACATCATAATTGCCAAAAGGTAGGGCAAACTCTCCGTCGCCCCAAAATTGCTGATTTTGCCAGCCTTCCACATCATTATAAACTGCCATACGGGGAAAAAACTGAGCGATGATATACAAGCAGTTATCATCTTTTTCGAAATATTCGTAGCCTGACCTCCCTTCGATTTTTTGGTAATCGTTAATTAAATAATTCCATTCGATGGAAAAAGAAATTTTCGTATTTGGAGCTAAAGGTTTTGGCAAATCCACTCGCATCATCGTTTGATTAATGGTGTAGGGAAGAGGCTTCCCTTTGGCATCAAGTACTTTTTCGATATGAAAACCTCCTTCAAAAGGATTTGCCATATAGGTATCCACAAACTTTTTAGGTTCGTATAGCGGTTCGATGTATTTGCTGTTTCGCTTTTCGGAAGGAGCGTGAGGAGCACGTTTATTTTGGTCTAATTGTAGCCATAGATATTCCAAACTTTGTGGAGAATTGTTATGATAGGTAATGGTTTCTTTACCGTATAGTTTTCGGGTTTGGTCATCGAGTTCAATTTGCATTACATAATCAGCTTGTTGCTGATAGTAGGCAGGACCAGGAGTACCTGAAGCTGTCCGATACGCATTAGGAGTGGCAAACTCTTGATACATTCGTCGGAAAGGATTACGCATTCCTCTTTCAGCTGTTTTTTCCTCAGTTTGGTTGGTGGTCTTTTCTTGTTCTTGTGCGAAGATTCCGAAGCTGCACAAAAGCGAAAATAGTATAAAAATTCTGTTCATTAGGATATTTTTTCAAATCGGACAAAGATAAAAAATTAATTGATAAAGGAAAAAAGAAGTCAAATTTTTACAAAGATTCCATCAGTAGAAAAAGATTTTCTATTTGTTTCGATAATTATTTTACCGATTTGGAGATATATGTTTAGCTGAAATAGTTTATTGTTTTTTGTGAAAAAAGCAAAATAAATGTGTTTTAATGTGAAAATTTTGTAATATTATAAAATCACTTGAAGGATAGTTTTTTTGTCCATTATGCCTAAAATTGTCAAAAAGATAAAACTTTGGTTGAATGTAAAAATAATGAAGAAATTGAATTAAATAATCTCCTTCAAAAAAACATTTGTATAACTAAATCAAATACGTTACTTTTGCCTTATAAAAAAATAGATAAATTAGAAGAGAAATATGTCTTTACTTCAAGAAATACAAAAAAGACGCACATTTGGAATTATTTCACACCCTGATGCGGGGAAAACAACCCTGACGGAGAAGCTCTTACTTTTCGGAGGAGCTATCCAAGAAGCAGGGGCAGTAAAAAGCAATAAAATCAAAAAAGGAGCTACCTCTGATTTTATGGAAATCGAACGACAACGCGGGATTTCCGTAGCTACATCGGTGTTAGCTTTTAATTATAAAGAACATAAAATCAATATCTTAGACACACCTGGTCATAAGGATTTTGCCGAAGACACATTCCGTACGCTAACGGCGGTGGATAGCGTTATCGTGGTAATAGACGTAGCCAAAGGGGTAGAGGAGCAGACCGAAAAGTTAGTAGCTGTGTGCCGTATGCGTAATATTCCTATGATAGTGTTTATCAATAAGTTAGACCGCGAAGGAAAGGACGCTTTTGACCTTTTGGACGAAGTAGAACAAAAACTTGGACTAAGGGTTACGCCTTTGAGTTTCCCTATTGGTATGGGGTATGATTTTAAAGGAATTTATAATATTTGGGAGAAAAATATCAACCTTTTTTCAGGAGATAGCCGTAAAAACATTGAAGAAACGATTGCTTTTGACGATATTAATAATCCTGATTTAGAGCAGATTATCAGTAAAAAATCGGCTGAAAATCTGCGAAGCGATTTGGAATTGGTCTATGAGGTATATCCGCCTTTTGACCGTGAGGCATACCTAAACGGAAGTCAGCAACCTGTGTTTTTTGGTTCGGCATTGAATAATTTTGGGGTACGAGAGTTGCTGGATTGTTTTGTAGAAATAGCTCCTTCGCCTCGTCCGAAAGCCAGTGATGAACGTGTCGTAAATCCTGAGGAACAGACTTTTACGGGATTTGTTTTCAAAATTCACGCTAATATGGATCCAAATCATCGTAACCGTTTGGCTTTCGTGAAAATCGTTTCAGGAACTTTTGAACGCAATAAGCCTTATCTACACGTTCGGCACGGAAAAAAATTGAAATTTTCAAGTCCGAATGCCTTTTTTGCTGAGAAA
>JAUNHN010000073.1:8009-12385 GCA_030523915.1 Capnocytophaga sp.
TCCTATGCAGGGGATATTGTAGGACTTCACGACACGGGGAATTTCAAAATAGGAGATACGCTTACCGAAGGGGAAATAATGCAATTTAAAGGTATTCCGAGTTTTTCGCCAGAGCATTTTCGTTATATTAACAATGCTGACCCACTCAAATCCAAGCAGTTAGAAAAAGGCATCGACCAACTGATGGACGAAGGAGTGGCACAGCTGTTCAAGTTGGATTTCAATGGGCGAAAGGTAATCGGAACGGTGGGAGCTTTGCAATATGAGGTTATCCAATATCGTTTGGAACACGAATATGGGGCTAAATGTAGTTACGAAAATTTCCCAGTTTATAAAGCCTGTTGGATAGAACCACCCGCCGATGCGAAAGACCCTGAATATTTGGATTTTCTTCGTGTTAAACAAAAATATTTAGCTCGAGATAAACAAAATCAGCAGGTGTTTTTAGCCGATTCGGCATTCTCAATCGAAATGGTAAAACAAAAATATCCAAAATTAAAATTACATTTTACATCTGAATTTTAAAACTCTTTTTAAGCTATGAAAGCACTTAATGAACGTCAAATCAAGATTGTAGAGTATTTAGAAACTACAAGGCACATCAGTGTAAATGAACTTAGTGAGAAGCTCAATGTTTCGGTAGTAACTATCCGTAAGGACTTAACTCTTCTGGAGCAAGAAGGGTATTTGCACCGTACACATGGTGGAGCGAGTAAACAAGTGCGATATGTTTTTGACCAAACCGTATCCGAGAAAGAAGCACTTCATGTGGAGGAAAAAATAAGGATAACGACCAAGGCTTTGAGCTATATTAAAGATGGAGATTTCATTATTCTTTCTTCAGGAACAACGATACATTTGTTAGCTCAAAAATTACCTGATTATAAAAATTTAACAGTACTTACACCTTCGCTTCGAGTGGCTTTAAATGTGTGTATACACCAAAATATCAATACAATACACTTGGGAGGTGAAGTGCGTAAAAACTCAACTTCGACTATTGGAGCTTTGGCAGAAGAAACGCTGAGTAACTTTTCGTGTACTACTTTATTTTTGGGAGTAGAAGGAGTTGATTTGGATTTTGGAATCAGTACTACCAATGCTGGTGAAGCACATTTGAATCGGAAAATGTTAGACCGTGTAGATCAAGTCATTGTACTGGCAGATTCTTCCAAAGTGCATAAAAGAGGTTTTGGTTTTATATGTAATATCGAAAAGATAGATATTTTAATTACTGATAACAAAATAGAACCTGATTTTGTGGAAGAACTTGAGAAAAGAGGGGTAGAGGTGGTTATTTGTTAGATGTATAATGAACACAAAAGATACCATAGTGGCATTAGCCACAGCACAAGGTAGCGGTGCCATTGCCGTAATCAGACTATCTGGAAATGAGGCTATTGAAATCGCTGACCGAATCTTTAAGCCCTACCACAAAGGCAACCTTGCCGATGCTCCAACCCATTCTGTGCATCTGGGCGTACTCAAAGACAACGACCGAATTATAGACGAATGCTTGGCAACCCTTTTCAAAGAAAATAAATCATACACGGGTGAACCTACCGTAGAATTTTCCTGCCACGGGAGTTCTTACATTATTCAAGAAGTTTTAAAAATCTGTATATCAAAGGGTTGTCGATTAGCTCAGGCTGGCGAATTTACTCAAAGAGCCTTCCTTAACGGAAAGTTAGCCCTTTCACAAGCCGAAGCCGTAGCAGACCTCATCGCTTCCGACAATCAAGCTACTCATCAGGTGGCTATCAACCAGATGCGAGGCGGTTTTACCCAGCTCATACAAGGGTTACGACAAGAATTGCTTAACTTTGCATCGCTCATCGAGTTGGAATTGGATTTTGCCGAAGAGGATGTCGAATTTGCCGACCGAAGTCAGTTTAAAGCGTTATTGCAGAAAATTGACCGTACTATCGAAGAGCTTGTTGCTTCTTTTTCGGTAGGAAATGTTATCAAAAACGGTATTCCTGTTGCCATTATCGGAAAGCCCAACGCAGGAAAATCGACCCTTTTGAACGCCCTTCTGAACGAAGAACGAGCTATTGTTTCGGACATTGCTGGAACCACACGCGACACCATAGAAGAGGTGCTACACATTAACGGAACAGCTTTTCGGTTGATAGATACGGCTGGAATTCGCGAAACAACCGACCAAATTGAGGAAATTGGTGTGCAAAAAGCCATTGAAAAGATAGAAAAAGCACGAATTCTTCTGTATTTATACGACGAAAACGATAGCGAAGTGAATGAAATTTGCGAATTTATCCAAAAGATTCATCGTTCCGACCTAAAAATCTTCCTTATAAAAACAAAAATTGCTCTTTCTTCGGCTGAATTTTCTCTTTTTGACGAAAAATTGAAGCAAAATTTAGTTCCGACCTATACCGATATGATTTTGGGGATTTCAGCCAAAGAGGGGACGAATATTCCGCTTTTGCGAGAGGAACTTTCTACTTATGCGGAGCAAATGACCTCGAGCGGAGGTAGCACAATTATTACGAATGTTCGTCATTGCGAGGCTTTGCGAAACGCTCAAAATGAGATACATAAGATACAAAACGGACTTTCGGAAGGAATTTCAGGCGACCTTCTGGCGATAGACATCCGCCAAGCGTTGTACCATTTCGGCGAAATTACTGGAGAAATCACCAACGATGAAATCTTAGGGAATATTTTTAGTAAGTTTTGTATTGGGAAGTAAATATGCTTTCTGATAGTTTTCTTCATTTTCTTTTTACTGATAATTAAATATTTATGTAAATTTTATTTTCCTATTTTATCTTTTATTTTATATATTTGTACCGAAAATGTACTACTTCAAATCACTAAGTAGTACAGATGTACTACTTATGAAAATGTCATTATATAAAAGAAAATTAAAAGATGGACGAATTAGTTTGTTTATAGAATACTATCGAGGTTCTGAAATAGGTAAAAATGGTAAAAGAAGGCATTTGCGTGAATATGAAAATTTAAAACTTTATCTTTATCCTAATCCAAGTACAAAGGAAGAAAAAAAGATAAATGAAGAAAATCTAAAATTAGCTGAAAATATTCTGACAATTAAAAAAAGTGAATATCTTCAAGGGGCTTACGGTATTAAAAATAATAATAAATCTAAACGAACTTTTCTAGCTTTTTTTGAAGAAATGGTGAAAGAAAAGTTGAAAAAGGATACTTCTAATAATTACAATAATTGGTTTTCTACTTTCCAACATCTTAAAAAAGTAGTTTCTTCAAGTTTTACTTTTGGTGAAATAGATGAAGATTTTGTGAAGAAAATCAAATTCTATTTTGATAGTGAGGCAAGAACTAAAAGTAATTTGCTATTATCTCAAAATTCAAAATATTCTTATTTCAATAAATTTAAAGCCTGTTTAAGAAGTGCTTTTGAAGAGGGATATCTTTCTGTAAACTATGCCAAAAAAGTAAAATCTTTTGAGCAGTTGGAAAGTCAAAGAGAGTATCTAACTTTTGATGAATTGCAGAGATTAGCAAAAACAGAATGTAAGTATGATGTTTTGAAACGAGCTTTTTTGTTTTCGTGTCTTTCTGGGCTTCGTTGGTCGGATATTAATACTTTGGTGTGGTCGGAAGTTCGTGATGAGGGCGAATTTTCCAAAGTAAACTTTAGACAAGAAAAAACTGACGGCGTAGAGTATCTATACATTTCAAAACAAGCCAGAGAACTTTTAGGAGACAGATTATCTCCCAATGATAGGGTTTTTATAGGGTTGAAATATTCAGCGTATATGAATGTAGAACTGCAACGCTGGGTAGTTTCGGCAGGAATTACAAAACAAATCACTTTCCATTGTGCGAGACATACAAATGCAGTTCTTCTTTTAGAAAATGGAGCTGATATTTATACTGTCTCTAAAAGGTTGGGACATAGTGAAATACGAACAACTGCTATTTACGCCAAAATGGTAGATAAGAAGAATAAAGAAGCAGCAGGGCTGATACCTGAATTAATGTTGAAATAAAAGAATATTACTATGAAAAGGAAAAATATATTAAGAGTCGCAATACCATTAGGTATAATATTTACTTTAACAGCTTTGTTAATAAATGTTAATGTTATTATGTTTTTTTGGATTAGACTTATTTTTTTATCTATTGCAATAGTTTTATTTTTGGAGATATACGAAAATAGTTTAATTGATAAAGTAGTCAATAAATATGGAGCATTATTTACAGCATTTTTTTTCGTTATTATATTGTTACCTTACTTTTCAAAATGGGAAGAACATAATAATATAGAAAAAGTTTTGATGATTGTATTTAGTATTATAGTCTTTGGTATATTATTATATAAGCTAATAAAAACATATTCTGATATAAAAAAAAACACTGATATAAAA
>JAUNHN010000248.1 GCA_030523915.1 Capnocytophaga sp.
TTTCTGCATATCTTATTGACACTTTATTTTTGGATAAATCTTCCCATTTCCATAGGCAATTATTTCCTGCACTACTACCCAAATTTTTACTATTTCTATAATCTACCCCATCTTTTTTATATTTAGGAGTAGCTCCTGATTTTGAAAAATCTACTACTTTCCCATAAGGGTCATCTACAACAAGACCTTTTTCTGTAATAGCTTGCAACCGAACTATATGACCAAAAGAGGATATAATAATGGAACAACCTTTTTCTAAATAAGGTTTTAGCTTCTTGGTAATGATTTCTTTATCATAGCTGTTTATAGTTTCTTGTTTCTGTGATACATTTTCGAACAGTTTACTTAAATTTTCTCTTGTATCTACTCTTCCTCTATGTTCAAACCCTTTACCTCTTCTTACACACTCCAAATAATCTTCCATTTGAGTATATTGATTACATTCTTCTGGGCAATCTTTACAAGGAGGTTCTAATCCTAAATAATGTAAGCCCATAGCTTGTGAGGTCAAATTACACATTATATCTCCTGCGGTATCACCTATTTTCATCCAAGTACTATTATTTTTAATATCCTCTTCTGTTGCCAAAGACTCATTATCTCTCTGGCTATAATAAGGTACTTTTTCTTGTAGTTTAAGATATAATTCTTTCTGTTTAGTAGTATCTTTTATAGCTTCTATTAGTTTTCTTGCATTATTAATCTCAGCAATTGTAAATTCTGCTTCTTTATTAAGTAAACCCTTGACAATATCATAGGTCGTACTTTCATCTCCCAATTTCCCTAATAACCAATTTATTACTTGTTCTGCATTGTATTTGCTTTTAGGATATGCTTTTCTATATAAGATTATAAGTTCTTTTTTGAGTCGCTTTGCATTATCTTCTGCCCCCAAAAACAAAACAACATCATCCATTTCGTCTAATAATTTATTAACTAAATTAGAGTCTTTCTTTAAATAAGTTAAAAATTTCTTCGCATCATCATTACTTGTTGTTTGCAATAAATCAAGAACTAAATCTTCCACTTTTTCTTTGGTGCTATATTCAAAAGATTTTTTTATCACAGAATATCTATTTTTGGGATCAATTTTAGCTCCTGTACACAGAACAATCTCTCTTAAAATATTAATTTCTGTTTCTGTAAAGTTATTTTTATCTTTAACTTTTTTCCATAACTCATTGAAACGTTTTTCATATTGTTTTTGAATAGATTTAGCGTTCTCTGGGTATATTTTGTTAATTAATTCATCAATTGATTTTTTATTTTCAGAAGAAATGATAACTCCTCCAAAATCAATAGAATAAATTTTTACATTTTTAGAAACACTTGTTGCATCTGAGGAAAATTTCATTTGCTTTTCCTCAGTTATATTTGGAGATACTAAATTAATAGTTTTATCTTTATTTATATCTACGATAAGATCCTTATGTTTAAATTTTCCTGATTTATGAAAATAATTTTCAGAAATTTCATCTTCTCCATTTAAACGCTCACATATCATTCTATTAATAATTTTATTGATATAATCATCATCTGTATACTCCCCCTCACTTTGCCCTTGAAAAACATACAATTTCAGTTTCGGGTCGTT
>JAUNHN010000249.1 GCA_030523915.1 Capnocytophaga sp.
AAAAACCCAATTCCTACATATATATTTCTGTCAAAAATATAGAATACTAAAAATGAGGAAACTACGCTAAAACCCAAATATAATCCCATTTTTTTGATATTATAAGGAATGGGATATTTTTTTTGTCCGAACCAAAAAGATAGCATCATCATCACAAAATAAGTCGCAAGGGTAGCCAATGCCGAGCCTTTATAACTAATTATTGGAATTAGTAAAAAATTGACAATCACCGTGATAGCCATTCCTAAAACGGATAAATACGCCCCAAAATTGGTTCTATCCGTAATTTTGTACCATACCGAAAGGCTGTGATAAATTCCCAAGCAGAGGTTTGCCAACAAAATAATCGGAACTATCCACAAGGCTTCCCAATACGCCGCATTGGGGATTAAAATATACTTAAATAAATCCGTAAAAACGGTGATAAATAACAATATAAAAGCCCCAAAAATAGTGAAATATTCCGTTACCAAAGCGTAGGTTTTCGGTGCGTTTTTATCTTGTGCATTGCTAAAAAAGAAAGGCTCAACGCCTAATTTATAGGCAGTTACGAAAAGTGTCATAAACACCCCCATTTTGTAACAAGCCGAATATACCCCAATGGTAGCGTCTGCCGTTTCGGTGGGCAAAAGCATTCGCAGGAAAACCCTATCAAAACCCTCATTTACCGCAAAGGCAATCCCTGCAATCAGCACAGGAAATCCGTAACGCATCATCTGCTTCCATAAAACCACCGAAAAACTGAATTTGATACGGGAATAGAGCGGAAGTAATACCAAAAACGTCAGTAAACTCGCTATAAAATTCGCTACAAAGATAAAAATAACTCCTTCACCTGTTTTTTCGATATGAGTTTCCAAAAGCAGGAAAAAATACAGATTCAGCAATAGGTTTACCACCACATTTCCTATCTTAATCAAGGCATACAAAGTCGCTTTTCCTTCGTTGCGAAGCCACGCAAACGGAATTACCACCAAAGCATCTAACACCAAAATATAGATGGCATATTGTATATATTTAACATCGTAGTTTAGCCATTCTGCGATTTGGTTTTGTAGCAAAAGAGTAATTCCTAAAAATAATAATGAGCTGATAGTGAGTGATGTAAGTGCTGTAGATTGTACTTTTTTCGCATCCGCTTCTTTGTTCATAAAACGAAAGAAAGCGGTTTCCATTCCGTAAGAAAGTAACACATTCCCCAGAATGAGATACACGAATAATCCCGAATAAATCCCAAAATCATTCGTATCGAGTTTATCCACGTAAAGCCTTGTAAGTAAAAGTGTTAAAACACGAGGCAATACGGTTGCTAATCCGTAAATGAATGTGTGTTTGAATAATTTTTTTAGTTTACTCATTACTTTTTTGCTGATTGAACATTTTCATCTTGCAAAACTACGAAAAAGAAACAAATATTTTAGTTCTCAATTCTAAAATGTACGGTTTCTATTTTTAAAAGCTGTTTGAGTTATTTATAACCGCAGAAACATAATGTATTATATCTCGTTTTCCTCCTGTAGAGACGCAATGCTTTGCGTCTTTTCATTCTTTTGAGCCACAAGCATTGTGGCTCTACAAATGTAAAA
>JAUNHN010000074.1 GCA_030523915.1 Capnocytophaga sp.
ATGTAATTTCTTTTTTATTATGCTATGTTTTTTGAGTTTTATACGTATATTTTCTATTTTGTCAGGCTGAGCGAAGTCGAAGCCCTATGTTTTTTTATAAGGCTTTGATGACATACTTCGCAATGCGAACTATGCTCAGCCTGACAGTATTAAAACTTCACGTTTTTTAGGTTCTTTCTTTACAAATAAGGGCGAATCATCGTTCGCCCCTACATTGGTTGTATGAAAACAGATTTAAGTTTGCTATATTAGATTATTAATTTCTATTATCTCCATCGATTACTTGCTCCGGAGGTCGTTACTTGTCCGTTTACAGTAAATTGTGTGGAAGAAGTTCCTCCTGAATAAGTTCCCGATGTATAAACTCCATTAAATTCTTCTCCATTTGCTACAGAACCTCCTGTGTATATCTTGTACGTTCCGTTTGCGATTTTAGAATTTGAAAACATTATGTGTGAATAAGACACGGGAGCTTTAAATGTAAGTGCTTCTGTTCCTGAATCAGACGTGATGTTTATTATTTGTGCCGAACCTGATTGTCCGCCTAACATTACTGTCTTTTGCGTAGACGAAGTTAGTGGTGTGTCAGGCGTATTCCCTGTTCCGATAGCCACTAAGTATCCGCCAGTGATTGTAAATCCTGTTTCCCAAGAGCTGTCTTCTGCTACGGCATCTACGCTGGTTTCGGGTGCAGCTGCTGTGCCTACTGCAATGACGATTCCGCCAGTAATTCCTATTTTTCCGTTAGTATCGATGGCATCGTTGCCTGTTGCATACGCAAATGTTTTACCTCCGTTGAAATAAAGAGCTTCGCCAGCGTTAATAGCGTCATCTCCTGTTTTAAGATTGATAGTTCCGCCGTTGATAGTCAATACTCTTTTGGCTTCTAAGCCTTCCGCAGTGGCATTGATTGTAATTGTACCGCCGTTGATGGTCAAATTAGCGGCGATAGTGGTATCTGTGTCGTACGAAGAGGTAATTCCGTCATCTCCTGCGTTTATGGTGATAGTTCCGCCGTTGATTACGATTTCTCCTTCCTCACATTGAATGCCGTCTTTGGTAGCCGTAAGGTTCAATGTTCCGCTATCGATGTAAACAGCGTCATTTGTTTGAATACTGTGCGAAGTAGCTTTGCTCACGGTGATAGTTGCATCGGCTATTCTCACGTAATTATCACTTACGATGCCGTGTTTATAACTTCCTGCTACGGAAAGGCTTCCGCTACCAGAGAAAATCAAATCTCCCTCACTGAAAAATGCTCCTTTGGCATCTTCATCCGAAGTTACCGAAGTGTAAGAAGCAGCGTCTGCCAATGTATTTGTACCTGAAACCACTACAAAAGCCTTTTGCTTGGACTGAATATTGATTGCAGGGCGGTCGGTACTTGTGATGTTGGCACTATTCAAACTCAATCGGAATAAATTATCGCTATATATTTTAAGTGAACCGCTGGTAGTTGTTCCAGAAACGGCGTAATTCACTCCCGAAGCAGTCGAAGTTATCACTATATTAGCTCCATCTTGTGTAAATGACACCCCTGAAACATTGTTCGTTACCGTTGCCGATGTTCCATTATAAACGATGGTTACGGTGTTAGCAAATGTTTGGCTACTAAGCACATCTGCTGAATTTGCTCCGTTGTGCGTGTTTCCTAATGGGCTTGATGAAGTTAAATTAGCTTCCCCAATGGTGATTCCACTTGCTGTTGTGGTTGTTCCTGTATTGGTAACTGTTGTAGTGCTACTTGTTCCTGTTGTGTCGGTGGTGTCATCATCTTTTCCACACGCTGTAAATGATAATACAGCTACCGATGCCAAACCGTAAAACAACGTACGGAAATTACTGGCTGAAATAAATGTTCTTTTCATCGCTATTTGGATTTTTGGGTTATTTTTTTAATTTTTTGGATTGTCAGGCTGAGCGAAGTCGAAGCGTCAATCGTTATAAGGCTTCGACTTCGCTCAGCCTGACAAAGACCATACTCTACCTGACAATTACTCCTATTAATATACATAATATTTATACGACCTTACTTTATCTCTTCCAATTTTTCCCTTCCCAAAGGAGGAAAGGGAAATGTATTAATTGGAAAAGAACTAACCAAAACTAATGTAATATATGAAACAAAAATTATTTTTCTTTTTTTTGTGTGAAATCTCCTTTTGAAATCCTTTCTTTCACTTTGTAATCTAAATCTCATTACTCCTTCAATCATTCAGAAAGGATTTCTTTGGAGATTTTTCATTACTGTTTGCATTTTCTAACTTTAATTTTCTGATACAAAGATACTATCATTCATCATCTAAAAGCAAAAAAGATATACGTTTACAGAGAATTCATCGACTAACAGACGATTTTTATCGACAAAAGGAGTTTTTGTTTTTTATTGTCAGGTTGAGCATAGTTCGCATTGCGAAATATGTCATCGAAGCCTTAATAACTGCACGAGGCTTCGACTCCGCTCAGCCTGACAGAGGCTTCTACATAACAATTTATTTTTGTCAACTTATAACTAAAACTCTCGGTGAGCGTTTTCGATTTTCCATTTTGCTAATTCTTCGGTGGCAAAAAGTCGGTTTTCGACGGTTTTGTCGCTGATGATGTTTCCGTCTTTTAGGACTACGGTGCGTTTGCTGAATCGGGCGATGTCGTCTTCGTGAGTTACAAATCCGATGGTGCTTCCTTTGTCGTTTAATTTTTGGAAAAGCTCCATTACTTCATACGAAGTTTTGGTGTCAAGATTTCCCGTAGCCTCGTCGGCAAGTAAAATTACGGGGTCATTCACTAAGGAACGAGCGATAGCCACCCGCTGTTGCTGTCCGCCAGAGAGTTCGCTCGGCATATGGTTTAATCGGCTTTCCAATCCTACTTTAATCAGGGCTTCGATGGCTCGTTCGCGGCGTTCTTTTGTTGAAATTTTAGGGTTATACAACAGCGGAAGTTCCACGTTTTCTACGGCAGTAGTTCGAGCTAACAAGTTGTAGGATTGGAAAATAAATCCGATTTTTGTATTTCGTATGTTTGCCAAATCGTTCTTTGATGCCTCACGGATAGAGATTCCGTCTAAGCGATAATCCCCCGATGAAGGTCGGTCTAAACAGCCTAAAATGTTTAACAAAGTTGATTTTCCAGAACCACTGGGTCCCATTATGGTAACAAATTCGCCTTCGGTAATGGTCAGATTCACACCTTTGAGTGCTTGAACGATTTCACTACCCATTTTAAACTCGCGTTTTAAATTTTCGATATGAATAATAGGTTTGCTCATTGTTTTTTGTTTTTTTATAAATAATTTGAAGTTGATGCAAAAAAAGGATATTTCTGTCAGGCTGAGCCTTTACTTTGCACTGTCAGCCTGACAATCGGAACTATCATCATACTTTTTATAACACGACCAATAATTTGTTCTTTTTCTTCGATGAAAAGAACCAAAAATCAAGGTTGTGGCAATTTAAAAACTCCCTCTTAAACTTTATCTATTAGGCGGTTGATTCTGTGTTGATTTTGAATTATTTCGCTTTGGTGGTGTTGGCATAAATGGGCTACCACTACCCGTAGCCGATGCCCCTGCTTGTTCTGAAGCGGCTTGTAAGCCTATCACTACTTCTTCGCCTTGCGAAAGTCCGTTTACAACCTCTACGTTGATACCATCGCTGTTGCCAATAGTGATTTCTTTTTGTGCAATACTTCCGTTAGGATTTTTTACCCAAATATATTTTGTTTTTCCCTTACCGAATTTAGTTTCAGGCACTTGTGCATTTATTTGGTTTTGAGTGTAATATTGAGCCAATAATTGTGCGTCCATATTCACGTTGATTGCTTTTGATGAAAGTACTAAAATATCTTTCAATTCGTTTGTAAATATTGCAATGGTAGCCGTAAGTCCTGGTTTTAGCTTTTCTTCAGGATTTTCTGCCTCAACGATTACGGTGTAAGTAACTACGTTTGAGGTAGTTGTAGGCGACAATCGCACTTGGGTAACTTTCCCTTGAAATTCTTCATTCGGATACGCATCTACTGTGAATGTTACGCGTTGCCCTACTTTTACTTGCCCTATGTCTGCCTCATCTACATCGGCTTCTACTTGCATTTTGGTAATGTCTTTGGCGATGGTAAAAAGCGTAGGAGTACTCATCGTAGCGGCTACGGTTTGCCCTTCTTCCACCTCACGGCTCAATACGATTCCGTCAATCGGAGCGTAAATATTAGCATAGCTCAAATTGGTTTGTGCCTGAGCCAATGAGGTTTGGCGTTGTACTACGGTAGCTTTGGCGTTTTGCAACTGATACAGAGCTTGTTCGTATTCGGCTTTGCTGATAACTTGGGCATCATACATATTTTTTTGTCGGTCGTAATTTTGCTGATAATAATTCAGTTCGTTTCGAGCCGAATTGTACGCCGCTTGGGCATTGGTTACATTTTCCTGCAAATTCACTTTGTCAAGTTCGGCTATCAAATCGCCTTTTTTGACGTGGCTGTTAAAATCGACATAAATCTTGCGGATAATCCCCGAAACTTGTGTACCTACCTCTACTTCGTCCACAGGCTCAACACTTCCCGTAGCGGTTACTTCGGTAGTAAGATTTCCTTTTTCTACTCGCTGGGTTTCTAACACAATAGGCGTGGGCGTTTCTTTAAAAAAGAATAAATATCCCAAAACTCCGATGCCTATCACAAGCAGAACGATTCCTATTTTTTTTGCTACTGTTTTCATTTTATATATTGATTTTTTAAATTTTTAATCACTTTATTTCACCACAAATACACACAAATTTTCACAAATATTCGTGTAAATTTGTGTTCATTTGTGGTTTTAATTTTTTGCCCCTTGATAAACATTTAGCAACTGTTGGTACAAAATTGCCATATATTTATTTTGCAAATAGGTTTGTTCGGCATTGAGGTACGAACTGCGAGTTACGGCAAGTTCGGTGCTTGTTAGGTTGCCAAATTCAAACTTTTTGGAAGCCAATTCATACGCCAATTTGGCATTATCACGAGCTGTTTTTGAGGCTTCTTGTTGGGCTTGTCGCGTAGTGGCGTTTTGCCAAGCGGTTTCTATTTTTGAATAGAGCGTTTTTTCGGCTTGAAGGCGGTCTAATTCGTTGTCTGCAAGCGTTATCTTTGCTAATTTTATATTGTTTTTATTTTGAAATTTTGAAAAAATTGGGATATTTAGCGATAATCCTACGGTTTGTCCGAAATTATTGTTCAGTTGCGTTACGTAATTGTAATCGGTTAAACTCGAATATCCTGTGTTCAAACCCGCAGTTAATGAAAGTGATGGTAAACTTCCTGCTTTGGCTATGCGAATATCTTTTTCGGCAACTTGTTTTTGAACTTCGTAAATTTTTAAATCAGGAAGATTTTCTTTTGCCAATCGGAAAACTTCTTCCTTGTTCGGAATGATTTGCGACAAATCATCGGTCGAAAGTATCGCGATTTGAAAATCTACTTCGGGAGCAAGTTCTAACAACTGTTTCAGCACCAACACTTGTGTAGCATATTGATTTTTGGCAGATACTACATTGTACTGATTTGTAGCGTGTTGCGTTTCGATGTCCGCCAAATCCAACCGAGCAATAGCACCGCTTTCGTAACGTGCCTGAGCTCTTTTTACTTCCTCAGCCGATGACAAAACCGTATTCTCGGCAATGGTAATTCCTTCGTAAGCATACAAGGCTTGTAAATAGGCTTCAATAACGCTCAATCGAATGCTGTTTTTCGCTTCTTCTACATATAATTCACTCTGTTCCAATAGTAATTTGGTTCTTTGCTCTCGCAAATTCAGTTCGCCCCCCTGAAACAAATTCACCGAAGCCGAAACACCCATCGAATTGGTGTATGCCGTTTGGTTTACTCGCTGATTCGTGATTTGGTTAATTACCGAACCATTGTTCATATTGGCAGAAACGCTTCCGCTAACACTCGGCAAATGATTGCTTTTCGCTTGATGCAGATTAACCTCTGCCGACTGTTGGCTAAGTTGTTTTTTCTTCACTTGGATATTGTTCTCCAAAGCGTAGTTTAGACATTGTTCAAGTGTCCATCGCTCTTGTGCTTGTAGCGGGAATGCTATCAAGAGTAACCACAAACTGTATTTTTTTACTATTTTCATATCACTTATTTTTATCATAAAAATCTCCTTTTTTGAAATCCCTTCCTCCTCTTCGTAATCAAACTTCATCATCTCTCTAATTCCTCTACATTTAGAAAGGATTTCTTTTAAAGGAGATTCAAAAATGGGAAATAAAATTTTGTATCTTTTTTCTGATGCAAAGATATATCTGTAAATCACCAAAAAACAAATAAGATATACGTTTATACGGATTTTATCGACCAACGGGCTGATTTTATCGACGATTTCTTTTTTAGAATTAAATGTAAAACCTAAATTCAACTTATTAAAAGTTCTATCTCACAAGTTGAAACTGACTTTTTAAAAATTATTTTTCAGAAAAAGTTGTGTAATTAAAAAAAAACATTCATCTTTGCCCCCTAAATGAGAGGAGGTGTATAGATTATGTTAATAATACCAGTAAAAGACGGCGAAAGCATAGACAAAGCTCTAAAACGTTACAAAAGAAAATTTGACAGAACAGGAGTAGTGCGTAAACTTCGTGAAAAACAGCATTTTACAAAAAAATCTGTTAAACGAAGAGGGGAAATCCAAAAAGCTCAATACATCCAATTCTTGAAAGACCAAGAAGAAGTTTAGTCAATATCGAAAATATTAAAAATCCGTTTCTGAAAAGATTCGGATTTTTTTTGTTTTTCTACTGATACAAAGAAAATTCAAAATAAAATAATTTTAATTTTCGCTTTATTTCCTATCTTTGCCATTTACATCATATTTGAAATTATATTAGAATGAAAAATATCCGCAATTTTTGCATTATCGCACACATTGACCACGGCAAAAGCACACTTGCTGACCGACTTTTGGACTTTACACAAACCGTTACCGAACGCGAAAAACAAGACCAACTCCTTGATAATATGGACTTGGAACGCGAACGAGGCATCACCATCAAGTCGCACGCTATCCAAATGGAATACGAATACAAAGGCGAAAAATATATCCTAAACCTTATCGACACCCCAGGACACGTGGATTTCTCTTACGAAGTGTCGCGTTCTATCGCGGCATGCGAAGGGGCGTTGCTCATCGTAGATGCGGCTCAAAGCATTCAGGCTCAGACGATTTCTAACCTTTACTTGGCATTGGAAAACGATTTGGAAATTATTCCTGTGCTTAATAAAATCGACCTGCCGAGTGCCAATCCCGAAGAAGTGAAAGACGACATCGTGGATTTGCTCGGTTGCGACCCCGATGATATTATCCCAGCTTCGGGCAAAACGGGCTTGGGTGTAGATAAAATTTTAGAAGCCATCGTGGAGCGTATTCCTGCTCCAAAAGGCGACAAAGAGGCTCCGCTTCAAGCACTTATCTTCGATTCGGTGTATAATCCGTTTCGTGGGGTGGAAACTTATTTCCGTGTGATGAACGGCGAAATTCGCAAAGGGCAGAAAATCAAATTTATGTCCAACGGAAAAACTTATGATGCCGATGAAGTAGGGACGCTAAAACTCAATCAAGTGCCGAAAGAGGTCGTTTCCACAGGCGATGTGGGCTACCTCATCACGGGGATTAAAGACGCTCGTGAGGTGAAAGTGGGCGATACGATTACTTCCGCTGTAAATGGCTGTACCGAAGTGATTGACGGATTTGAAGATGTAAAACCAATGGTGTTCGCTGGGATATATCCTGTTGATACTGAGGATTATGAAGAGCTTCGGGCTTCGATGGAAAAATTACAACTGAACGATGCTTCGCTGGTTTTCACCCCTGAAAGTTCGGCGGCATTGGGCTTTGGTTTCCGTTGCGGATTTTTGGGAATGCTTCATTTGGAAATCATTCAGGAGCGATTGGAACGCGAGTTTGATATGACCGTAATAACGACCGTTCCGAACGTTAGTTACTTGGCTTACACCAAAAAAGACCCTGAAACGGCTATCGTGGTGAATAACCCTTCGGATTTGCCCGACCCGTCCAAACTTGACCGCGTGGAAGAGCCTTTTATCAAGGCTTCGGTGATTACCAAAGCGGATTTTGTGGGGCAAGTGATGTCGCTTTGTATCGAAAAACGCGGACAAATTACCAATCAGACTTACTTAACGCCTGAACGCGTGGAACTTAACTTTGATATGCCTCTTGCCGAAATCGTGTTTGACTTTTACGACCGATTGAAGACCGTTTCCAAAGGATACGCTTCGTTTGATTATTCGCCGATAGGAATGCGAGCATCGAATTTGGTAAAAGTTGATGTGCTTATCAATGGGAATTCGGTTGATGCGTTGTCGGCACTCATTCACGCCGATAATGCGTATAATATCGGTAAGAAAATGTGCGAAAAACTTCGCGAACTGATTCCGCGTCAGCAGTTTGACATTCCGATTCAGGCGGCTATTGGGGCGAAAATCATCGCTCGTGAGACCATCAAAGCCCTCCGCAAAGATGTTACAGCAAAATGTTACGGTGGCGATATTTCCCGCAAACGCAAACTCCTCGAAAAACAGAAAAAAGGTAAAAAGCGTATGCGACAAATCGGAAATGTAGAAGTACCACAAAGTGCATTTATGGCGGTGTTGAAGTTGAATGATTAAAATTTATAAATATTTAAAAGTATGCAATCGATAGAAAAAGTTGAAAAACAAATCAATGAACAAAAACAAGATGTTGAATTTGACACTCGTGAATTTACAATTGAGTATATTGTAAACAAATACGACAAAGGAGTTGATAATGACACAAATGAAATATATGTACCAGATTATCAACGTGAATTTGTATGGGATGAAGTTCGTCAATCAAGATTAATAGAATCTATTATCTTAGGACTACCTATACCTTTGATTTTTCTAGCTGAAAATAAAGATAAAGATAATAGATTAGAAATTGTAGATGGCTCACAAAGAATAAGAACCCTTTCCGCTTTTTTAAGTGATGAATTAAAGTTAGAGGGATTAGAGAAATTAAATTATTTAAATGGATATAAATTTTCTAAATTACAATCAAGTCGTCAGCGTAAATTTAAAAACACACCTTTACGAATGATTGTTTTGACAGAAAAGGCAACAGATGAGGTTAGAAATGAAATATTCGAGCGCATAAACAGAGGTAGTGATTTACTCCAAGCGATGGAAAAAAGAAAAGGAATTTATAAAGGGGTATTTTCTAATTTCATCTATGATGTATGTGCTACAAATGAACTCTTTAATAAATTAACTCGTATTGACAATAGACAGGCTAAAAGGCAAGAGAGAGAGGAATTAGTTTTAAGATTTTTTGCACTAAAAGATAATTATAAAAATTTTCCAAGTCATACTGGAATAGCTAAGTTTTTAGACGAATATTTGGATAAAAAAAATGAAGAGTTTTCTTATTTAAAAGAAATAGAAATCAAAAATTACACTAAAAGAGATAAAAAACTATCAGAATATTACGATGATTTTATTTCTATGCTTAATGCTGTTAATAAATATTTTCAATATGGATTTTCTAAAAATCATGCTCCTCAAGTTTCAAGAGTTTATTTTGAAGCTATTTCTATAGGAGTTCATTTGGCTTTGAAAAAAAATCCTAATTTAAGAGTAACAAAAGAAATAACAACAAAATGGATAAATTCAAACGAATTTAAATCCATTATATCAGGAAAATATCATACTCATATACCTAAAAGAATAAAAGAAAGAATATTCTTTGTAGAAAATAAAATGTTAGCAAATGGATAATACTCTGAAAGAATATGAAGATAAAATTAGGGATATTGAAATATACTATAATTATTTAAAGGACAATGAGTTTAATATGTCTGTTGAGGTAAGTAAGATATTAAAAGCAAATATGTTTTTAATGCTATATAATCTAATAGAATCAACAGTAAATAACTCCTTGGAAGCTATTCACAATGCAATAAATAATGAAAAACTTAATTTTGAACAATGTATAGATGAAATAAAAGCATTGTGGGTAGAATATAAACATCAAAAATTTGAACAAAAAAAATCATCTGAAATAATCAAAAGTATATATCAAATAAAGTCTGAAATAATTTCTATTGATTACAAAAAATTTCAAGAAAAAAAATTAAATGGTATTTCAGGAAACCTTGATGCAAAAAAAATACGAGAGAATATTAATCCAAAATATTCTATCTCTGAAAATAAAAGGGTTGAAGGCAAGAAATTAGTTGAAATTAAAAACAAAAGAAACAGTCTTGCTCATGGTGAAGTTTCTTTTTCTACTTTGGGTCAACGATATTCTATAAAAGATCTTGAAAAATACTACAAGGAGTGTAAGTTATTTTTGAAAGAATATTTATCAAATGTAGAAAAATACATTAAAAATAAAAAATATAGATTAAATTCTACAACGAATATTATCTAAAATTCCCTACCTTTGCTTCCGTTTAAAACATTCAACAACATTTTTAAAACCATTATTTTATGTCAGTAAAGTACAATGTTGTGGCTCGTAAGAACCCACAAAAGCCCAAAGAGGCATCCAAGTTTTATGCCAATGCAAAAGCCGATGGAGAATTATTAGACTATTTTGGTAGAACTTAAATCATAAAAAATGAACTTTTTAACAGGAAATAAACTTGAAGAGGCTATTTACGACACATTATTTAAAACAGAAAAAGAACTCATTATTATTTCACCTTATATCAAGTTGGGAACTTATTTGATGGATAATGTATTTAATCAGCATTTGAATAATTCTAAGCTCCATATTATTATTGGTTATGGTAAAAACGAACTTGATAAAGAAAAAAGTTTTAAAAGAGAAGAAATTGAGTACTTTTTGCAATTTCCAAATGTTACAATTATCTATATTCCTGAATTACACGGAAAATATTATGCTAACGAAAGACAATCAATCATAACCTCAATGAATTTAATTGATTATTCTCTTGTTAATAATGTTGAATTTGGAGTGTTTTCAAAGAAAAATATAATCGATGTTGTGAATAAAAGCAACTTCTTCAAAAGCTCCAAGCGTGAGATTATGGAAATTATGGATAGCGGTTATACTATTTTTGTCAAACGTCCTAATTATGATAAAAAAATGTTTGGGCTTGTTAAAAATTATGTTGGCTCTTCCATTCAGTTAAATTTGGTTGAAAATTGTTTGATGAATAAAAAAATAGAGAAGATTAGATATTCATCTTTTTCCGCTGAAAATTATGTGAATATTGATAAAACAAAACAACGAATCAAAAGAGAAAATAAATTAGAACCAATAGAACTCAAAAAAGGATATTGTATTCGTTGTAACACAAGAATAGCTTATGATACTAATACAGCTTTATGTTCAGCGTGTTTTTCTGTGTGGGCTGATTTTGGTAATCCTCATTATCTCGAAAAATATTGCCATTCGTGTGGAAATAAAAAGAATGATATTTCTGTAGCGAAACCATTATGTTATGATTGTTATAAGAAGAGTAAAAGATAAAAAAATAATCACTATACATCTTTTTAGGAAACCATAAACCTATTTAACTTTTATTTTTTGAAAAGTCTTAACAGGACTTTGCTATGAAATCCCTTTAAGTTTTACTACACAAAGTTTTGATTACATCAGAGACTTTCAAAAAACGACTTCTTTCCAGAAAATTAGGGAGACATATCCAAATGCTTACCAACCTTGGACACAAGAAGATGACAACAAGTTAGAACTTCTTTATTGTGAAAGAAAAACAATAAAAGAATTATGTTTTATTTTTGGGCGAAATGATGGTGCAATAAGGTCTCGCATAGAAAAATTGGAGTTAAAATTAAAGTATGACTTTTGAAAGTAACTTTATCAGTTAAGACAATCTTTTTTAATCTTATTACAGCTGAAAGATTATATGAGGCACAAGAAATATTGACAATTAAACCTCTTTATTGTTAAAGTTCTTAATTTATTCTATTCAATTCATCTTCATTACCTTTATTCCGTTCCTCTATGTGAATTTTTTGATTACCAAATTTATAACTCACTCCCAGTGTAAAATAACGATTATCATAATCGTTCCAATACTCCTGCTGCACTCCATTCGTATAAGTTGTAGATTTTATAATAGAC
>JAUNHN010000250.1:0-213 GCA_030523915.1 Capnocytophaga sp.
ATAAAAGGATACATCCTTTGGGGTATATTAATCTTGATAAAAATTATAAATGTTTTATTATAGAAATTAGACAAGTTGCAAATGTATTTATAGATATATATGTATTTGATTTTAATGGGAATATAACATCTTTTTTGGAGTTGTACGAAGAATCCTCTTTCATTATTGATTATAATAAAAGAGAGCCAAGAGATGATGAATATGAAAGAATTA
>JAUNHN010000250.1:223-1574 GCA_030523915.1 Capnocytophaga sp.
TGGGATTATAAAAAGATTTCTCAGAAATAATGGAGTTTCTTTGTGGACGGACTGGCAGCTTCAACCCGATGGCTATTTTAAACCTATAAAATACAAAAAAGAAGGTAAAAGCTGGTGGTCAGACGATGAATAAATAATTACAAAAGAAGGACTCATAGTTGATGACCCTTACGGAAAAGTAACAGATTTTATGAAAAGAGAGCGCTGTGAAAAAGGTGGTTATGATGGTAATTCAACCACAGAAGAGAATTCCAAAGGAAACAACAATCTTTGGAAATGGGAAGATATAAACGATATTACTGTGAAATATATAGAAATTTATAGTAAGTGTAATAATTAAAAATAATCAGATATGAGCAAAATTATAATCACATTAGGAATGCTTTTAAGTGTAATGAGCTGTCAGGGGCAGCATAAAAAAACATCAAGAGGATCAGAAATGGTTAGCCTAACGAATATTATTACAAATCAGAAAGTAACAGATACTTTATCTCCTGCCGAAAAAGGAAAGGATTTTTATAGGTTTATAGAAAGATTTAATCAAAAAATCTCTTTACCTATTGAAAATATTGAAAAAAGAGTAAATCAAGATACTATAAGTGCCAAATGGGTTAATGAAGTTGTTATTCATCGTAAAAAAGAACACCCTAAATATATAAGTGTACAAGGTAAATATGAAATAACAAAGGAATTTTATGGGCTTTATGAAGAAGAACCTTACTACTATACCTTAGTTACAGACTCGGGGGATAAGGAAATGGTTTTTTATCCCAAGATATATCCCATAGGAAGAGTTTATCTTAAAGATAACTACATTTCATTAATTGTAAAATCATACGGTTTTGAATCTACCTCCTATGACTTATGGAATTTTGATAAAGAAGGGGAACTCTTGTCTATTGTTTGTTTATTTTTGGGTTATAGAAGCGATAGCCAAAGTCCAGAAGTTACTTATGTAGCAGCTAAATCTACAATTGATAAAGAAGGGGTTATAGATTTTAATTTCGATTATTCTGATTTAATCATACATCGTGTTTATAGACTAAATGAAGATGGCTATTTTAAGATTTTGGAAGAACAGATAGAAGATACAATGAATGATGATTGAGAAAATTTTTGATATACACAGATTTTCAAGGTCTAATTCTATAGTTTTTACTCATTCGTAAGTAAGAAGAATAAAATATCCTATTTTTGTAGAGGAGTTTGAAAAACAGCCTAACTCCTAAATATAAATGTAAAGGAGAAGATTGTAGAAATGATAAGAAAGGTAAAGTAAATAATGGTAACAATAGTCTATGGAAATGGGAAGATTTATCCAAAAATAAAGTGTCAATAAGATATGCAGAAA
>JAUNHN010000075.1:0-8179 GCA_030523915.1 Capnocytophaga sp.
AGCATTGTGGCTCTACAAATGTAAAACATTGAACGTTTTGTCAAATTAGTAACTTTAACGAATTTATATCGCAAAATAATTCAAACAAGTTCTTAAAAAATAGTTTATCACTTTTTCTGATAATTATCCATTGCTTTTCGTACAGAACCGTTTTCTTTCAGAAGTTCTTCTGCGACGGTTCGTTCTACTTTAAGTTCGTCCATCAGAAAACGAATTCCTCTATCTACTAATTTATGGTTGCTTAATTGCATATTTACCATTTTGTTGCCTTTGACCCTGCCTATTTTAATCATCAAAGCAGTCGAAATCATATTCAGTACCAATTTCTGTGAGGTTCCGCTTTTCATTCGGGTACTTCCCGTAACAAATTCAGGACCTACATTAATTTCAATCGGGATATCCACTTGGTTGGATAGCGGAGCATTGGGGTTATTGGTAATACAAGCCGTGAGCAATCCGTTTTTACGAGCTTCCTGCACACCACCTATCACATACGGAGTAGTCCCTGACGAGGCTATCCCCACCACACAATCAATAGGTGTAGGATTGTAAACGCTGATGTCTTTCCACGCTTGTAGCGGGTTATCTTCGGCGAACTCTACCGCTTTTCGAATGGCTGTATCTCCTCCTGCGATAAGCCCAATAATACGGTCGTGAGGCATTCCATAGGTAGGCGGAATTTCCGAAGCATCTAAAATACCGAGCCTACCACTGGTACCCGCCCCGATATAAAAAAGCCTTCCTCCTTGCTCAAAACGAGGAATAAGAGCCGTTACCAGCTTTTCTATTTGAGGAATTGCCAAAGCTACCATTTCAGGAACTTTACGGTCTTCCTTATTCATATTATGTAGTAACGAACTTACGTCCATCAGTTCGAGATTGTCGTAAGCGGAAGGTTCTTCTGTAATTTTTCGGTATGTATCCATTATTTATAGGAGATTTAAATGTTTTTTATATTCCGTTAATTTATCATCTGTCGGGTCTAATTCTGTAATCATAGTATGTATTTGGTTTAAATCACAGGTTTTGAACCGCTGTTGTGTATTTAATTTTTCAGAAATAGTAAGCAATATTGTTTTTTTGGAGGCATTGATAATTGATTTTTTCACTTGCTCACTCTCCCAATCCGAACCCGATAGCCCGTAGGTCGTATTAATATACCCACTACCGATGAAACTATAATCGACCTTTATTTGTGAGAGTTCGTGTACCGCTTTTCCTCCTACGGATACTTGCGAGTGATTGGAAAGCACCCCCCCGATGAAAATAACTTTTATGTTGCTTTTTTTCACTAATTCCATCGCTACTGGCAAGCTAAGCGTAAAACAAGTCAAATCCAATTTAGATGGAATTAATTTAGCAAACTCAATGCAAGTAGTTCCTCCGTGAATAAGAATCGCATCACCGCTTTTCAGCAAAGCAATCGCCTTATGTGTGATAATTTTTTTCTTATCAATAGCATACACATACGTATCTGGGCGTGAATAACTTTCAAATCCTAACGAAATAGCCCCACCGTGTACTTTTTTGAGTTTTTTAAGTTTGTGAAGCTCCTTTACATCACGGCGAACCGTATCAATAGAAACGTTAAGGCTTTCGGACAAATCAGTCAAAAGCACCTTATTATGAAGCTCTACTTCGCTGATTATAAGTTCATATCGTTCTTCTTTAAGCATATTTCAATAATGAACCAAAAGGTAATGAATAAAATTTACATCAGATTGAGGTTGCAAATATAATAAATACATTTTATTTAAAGGCAAATACAGCAGAAAAAACAGCATAAAACGGCAATAAAATTAATTTCATAAAAAATAAATTGAAAAAAACAGCTAAAATTTGCATTTATTTGCTTTTTTTGATTATATTTGCTAACGAGGAAAAGCAAAAAATACAAAGTTTCCTATCTCACAAAGAACTATAAATCAATTTTTTATGAAAGAAAAAGCAAAAAAACAAATGAGCTATGTAAAGTTTAAATTCTTTATGTTGCTTTGTATTGCCTTAATAGGAACATCTGTTCAAGGGCAGCAAGGAGAGCTTTTAGTCAATGGAATTGTACTAAGTAAAGACGATGGACAACCTTTACCAGGGGCAGACATTCAGGTAAAAGGAACTACCAAAGGAACGGTTACTGATTTTGATGGCAAATTTTCGATTAGTTTGCCAGCCAATGAACGAACTTTAGTAGTGAGTTATTTAGGTTTTATATCCCAAGAAGTGAAAGTAAGTGGGCAAACTTCCTTACGTGTACTACTTGAAAATGATGCTAAAACACTCGAAGAAGTAGTAGTAATGGGGTCAGGAGTTTCCCAATCACGTAAAGAGATAGGAAATGCTATCACGGTGCTAAAAGCAGAAGAAATCGTAAAAATTCCTTCACCTGGGCTTATGGCTTCGCTGCAAGGAAAAATTCCTGGGGCTCAAATCACACAAAACTCTGGAGACCCAGCAGGAGGATTTTCTATACGGTTGCGAGGACCCAGCACCATAAGCGGTTCGTCCGAACCTCTGTATATTATTGACGGAGTAGTAGCAAGTAACCTTACAACCAATGTTACAAACCTCAATGTAGAGGCAGGTAGCGGACAACCTGGACAAAATCGTATGGCTGACCTCAACCCGAATGACATCGCAAGTATGAATATCCTTAATGGCTCTGCAGCAGCGGCTATCTACGGTTCAAGAGCTTCTAACGGAGTAGTAATAATTACTACACATAAAGGAGCGATGGGTTCTGGAAGTCCCAAATTCACTTTTAAATCAGTAGTCAAAGTAAACGAACTTCGCAAAAAAGTGGACACAAACCTCCGTGGAGAACAGTTCGTTAGTGGACCTGGTGGCAGACTATGGCCTATATATGGAATGGATAGTAGCGGAAACATAACTCCGTTTATGAATTTATCATCAGTAAAATTTGACGTAACCCGATATGATTACCAAGACCAAATCTTCAGAACAGGTTTTGGTACAGAGAATTATATTTCTATGACTGGCGGAGGAGAAAGCATAGGATACAACGCTTCTGTAGGATATTCTACTAACGAAGGTATTATCCGAAATACGGATTTCAATCGTTTTTCAACCCGATTGGGCTTTACACACAAAGTAACTGATTGGCTTACATACAGTGCAGGATTGTATTATGTACAGAGTAAATCGCAAGAAAAACCTGACGGAAACGTATTTTGGAGTCCTATTAATTCTATCAATATTACAAATAATATTTACGACATCACCCGCAGAGATGCCAATGGTAATCTACTCGCTGTGGAAGCCACTCGGGTAAATCCATTGTCAATCATTGAAACTTTTGATATAAACCAAAAAGTAAATCGAGTTATTCCTAATCTAAAAGTAACTCTTAATCCGTTTGAGTTTTTAACCATCGACCAAATTGTAGGCTTGGATTCATACACACAAGAAGGAAGTATCTTTATTCCTACTTATCCTTATAGTGGAGTAAATGATTTATACTTTAAGAAAGGTTATGCAGGTCAAGCTCAGGCAAAAGTATTCAACTGGAATTACGATGCTATTGCGAAACTTACATTTCAATTGGGTTCTGAGTTAAAATCCGAAACCAGCCTTGGTTACAATTTCCAATCAAGTAAAGTAAATATGGAAGGAAGCCAAGGAAAAGATTTAGATAGCAATCTACAACCTACCGTTCCGCTTCGTAACATTCTTTCTGAAGCACGAATGGATATTTTTGGAGTTTTCTTACAAGAATCATTGTCTTACAAAGGGCGTTATTTCCTTACATTGGCAGGGCGTATTGACGGAGCTACGAATTTCGCCCCAGACCATCGAATGAATTTTTATCCCAAAATATCAGGCTCATACCTCATCTCTGACGAACCTTTCTGGCAAGGTGGGCTTAAAGATGTTTTTAACTCTTTCCGTTTGCGTTCTTCTTTTGGCGAAGCTGGAAATCTTACGGCTATCGGTCCGTACGAGCGTTTTGGTAGATATATACCAGGGGATTTCTTCGGACAAAACAATGTATTACAGCAAGAATCTCGCTTAGGAAACCTAAACTTAAAACCTGAACGTACTCGCGAATTTGAAGCGGGTGTGGATATTCATTTATTAAACAATCGGGCTGGAATTATGGCTACTTATTACAATCAGGATATTTCAGACCTTATCGTAAGTAGGGTTCTTGCAGCCTCAGAAGGAGGGCTTACACGTACTGAAAATGTAGGAAGTATGGAAAACAAAGGTTTTGAAGCCTCCATTTACGTAACTCCCGTAAAAACAACAGATTGGACTTGGGACATCAACCTTAATTACAGCCGAAATCGCAATAAAGTAATTAAAACCATCGGAGGTCCTATATCTATTGCTACGGTATCGGGAGCAAATCCAAGAGTTATCGAAGGAGAACCTTTGGGTGTCTTCTACGGAACATATTACGCTCGTAATAATGATGGTAGCTTACTCCTTACCGCCGAAGGGCTTCCTCAGCAAGAGCGAGGTAATTTGGCTACTGGCGAACCAACCCGTGATGCCAACGGACAGCCTACGGGTGATATTTTGCGTAAAATAATCGGTAACCCGAATCCTGATTATATTCTTGGAGTAGGTACTTCATTGTCTTACAAAAAGTTATCATTTTATATGCTATGGGAATCCGTAAACGGATTTGATGTATTCGATGCCGACAAACGTACCCGACAAGGAGTAGGCGTGGGCAAAATGGCAGAACAAGAACTTACAGGTGAGCTACCACGAGGTTACATAGCTTCTATCTACCCAATTGAAGAATTTCGCATCGAAAACGGAAGTTTTGTAAAGTTACGTGAAGTATCTATATCGTATGATTTTGGAAAAGTGTTCAAAGGATTTGAAAATATAAACATCGCAGTTTCAGGACGAAACCTTATTTCTATTGATAATTTCTTTAGTTATGACCCTGAAACCAATGCAGGAGGGCAATCCAGTGTATTACGCTCTGTCAATTTCGGAAATTCGCCAATCCCTCGAACCTTCTCATTTGCAGTAACAGCTAATTTTTAAACAAATACGAAATTATTATGAAACGATTTACATACATATTAGTAATAGGCTATTTACTTAGCCAAATGACGGCTTGTGATAAGGAATACTTAGACCCGCACTCTGTTCTCGACCCAACCGTACAAACAAACGTAGAAAGCCAAATATTGCTTCTTAACGGAATGCAAAAACGTTGGAGTACCGAACGTTCAGGAGCTATTTACACTACTGTAACTGCTTCAGGATTAACCACTGGAGAATTACGATTGCTGAACCCTGGCAATATAGGTGAAAATGATTTATTTATCGGCGGAAATACCATTTCTGGTGATAATGAAGTTTTAAAAAATATGTGGAACCAGCTGATGTTATTACGCAAAGAAGCAACAACCATCATAGACAATGCTGACAAAGCCACCTCCGATGTCCAAGAACAAAATACCCTCAAAGCACATGCATTGGTATTTCGTGCAATGGTACATGGAACGCTCATTCAGTACTTCGAACAAATTCCTATAACCATAGGTGCAAACGCTCCTTTTGAAAATCGAAGCAATGTATTAGCACACGCCATTACCGACCTTACTACAGCCATCGGGTACGCCGATAATGGAATGTCTGCATCTATAGAATCGCGTCTACTCAAATCTTTTAAATTACAAAACGTAGCTTACGCTCTTATCGCAAGATATCAACTAATGGCAGGAAATAATGAACAAGCACGTGTAGCGGCTGATAAAGTTTCCTTAACAGAAAAATCTGTTTGGGTGTATGAAACTGCCTATCCCAATCCTATGGCATTTTGGTTTTCGTCCAATAATGTAGCTCAAGCCAAAGACAAAATGTTTGGTTTGCCAACTACTTTATCACCTAATGCGAATGACCAACGTATTGATTTCTACGTAAGTGGAACAGAACCTAATTATCTGGCTAAAGGATTTTATCAGGAATATACTTCTGAAATTCCTATTTATTTACCTGGTGAAATGCTACTCATCAAAGCAGAAGCATACGCAAGGGAAGATAAACTCACTGAAGCAGTTACTGAGCTAAATAAAGTACTTGTCAAAACTCCTTCAGATGATTCATTGGGTGTAGGAGCTGGACTTACCGCTTATACAGGAGCAGTAGAAAAACAAGCTATTCTCGATGAAATATACAAAAATCGAAGAATCGAGTTATACTTATCAGGACTTTCTCTGGAAGATTCAAGGAGATTTAACAGACCAATGAGTGAACGAAATAGAAATTTCTTTCCATATCCTAACTCTGAACGCGATAATAATTCCAATACACCAAGTAATCCAGCGAATTAATTTGTAATTTTGTCTTTCGATTTTTATTTTAAAACTATGCAAACATACAAAATCATAGGGCTTATGTCGGGAACATCTTTAGATGGGCTGGATATGGCATATTGTCATTATACTTTTAACAATGGCAAATGGAATTATAACATCATTTGCACACAGCAAATTACGTATGATCAAGTCCGACAAAATCAGCTTAAAAAAGCTATACATTTACCTGTAATTGAACTACTTGAATTACACCATTCTTACGGAAAATGGCTGGGAGAGCAAGTAAAACAGTTCATTGATAGCAAAAACTTGGAGGTTGATTTTATAGCCAGCCACGGACATACGATACACCACCAGCCACAACGAGGAGTTACATACCAAATAGGTTGCGGACAGCATTTAAGCAATGTGTGTAAAAAGCCCGTAGTGAATGATTTTAGGTCGGGTGATTTGGCGTTGGGTGGGCAAGGTGCTCCACTTGTACCCATTGGCGACCGATATTTATTTGGCGAATATGATTTTTGTTTGAATTTGGGTGGAATTTCTAATATTTCTTTGGAAGAAAATGGAATTCGTATCGCCTATGATATCGGGATTGCCAATATGGTTCTCAATTATTTATGCCAAAAAATAGGAAAACAATATGACAACAATGGCGATATAGCTCGAAAAGGTTCGCTTAACAAAAATATTTTTGAGCAACTTAATAATTTGCCTTACTATTCGCAAACTTACCCAAAATCAACAGGTTACGAATGGTTCATAAACGAAATACATCCCATAATAGAGAAAGCCAATGATTCTGTGGAGAATCTATTATGTACTTCGGTGCATCATATTGCACACTCCATAGGTTGTGCTGTTAATAGTCATACGACAGAAAATAACAATTCCCGAATGTTAGTTACAGGAGGCGGAGCTTTGAACGCTTTTCTGATAGAAAACATACGTAAATACGTAGGCAACACTCTTGAAGTAGTTGTACCTGAACGAAAAATTATTGATTATAAAGAGGCATTAGTTTTTGGATTTTTGGGAGTACTACGGGAACGCCAAGAAGTGAACGTCCTGCGTTCTGTTACGGGGGCAAAACGAGATTCGTGTGGAGGAATTTTTTATTTTCCACAATAAATTATATTTTTGACAAAACTTAACTATTATGAGTGTACAACTTGTTCTACTGGCAATCGTGCTATATTTTGGAATGTTGATGCTGATTTCCTATTTCACCTCACGCAAAACGGGTGATGAAACTTTTTTCACAGGTGATCGCAAATCGCCTTGGTTTTTAGTGGCTTTTGGAATGGTGGGCAGTGCCTTGTCGGGCGTTACATTTGTGTCGCTACCTGGTTCAGTGGCTAATAATCATCTCTATTTTTCACAATTTGTGATGGGAAATGTAGTTGGATATGTATTCATTGCTTTTGTACTGACACCGTTGTATTATCGTTTGCAATTAGTTTCTATTTATGGCTATTTAAAAGAACGTTTTGGCAAAGTTTCCTACAAATCGGGGTCGCTTATTTTTTTGGTATAGCAATCATTTGGTGCTGGATTTCGACTGTTGTTGGGTACGAAAATAATACAATTTTCATTTTTTGATAGAATTTGTGTGGCTTTTTATTTAACGGTAATTATCATTATCGTTTTTGTGTGGCTCTATACTTTCAAATCGGGAATCAAAACCATTGTGTGGACTGATACAATGCAGACTTTCTTCCTGATTTTGAGTATTATAGTAATCGGAGTTGGAATTTCTGGAACTCTAAATATGTCGTTTTCGGAAACAATCCACCAAATTTCAGAACACAAATATTTTGATTTTTTCAATTGGGAAGCTAAGTCAGGGAATAATTTTTTCAAACAATTCATAGCAG
>JAUNHN010000075.1:8189-10447 GCA_030523915.1 Capnocytophaga sp.
ATAAAACAAATGAAATCAAAGAAATTCCTGTGACAGGATTTTTTGTAGCTATTGCGATGATTGGTTTAGACCAAAATATGATGCAAAAAACACTTACTTGCAAAAATGTTTGGGACGCTCAGAAAAACACGCTTACATATAGCTTTGTACTGGCTACAACACAAATTTTATTTTTGTGCTTGGGAGTTTTACTCTATATTTATGCTGAAAATATGGGCATTACGCTCGAAACGAATAGTAACGGAGTAGTACTAAATACCGATAACTTATTCCCTGATTTAGCTCTAAATTATTTAGGAGTTGTGGCGGGAATTAGTTTTTTACTGGGAGTTATTGCTGCTTCTTTTTCAAGTATTGACTCAGCTTTAACGGCGTTGACTACGTCATTTACGTATGATTTTTTAGATATTTCAGGAAAATCTTCTCAGCAAAAAAATCGTATCAAAAATTTGGTTTTATTCGGTTTTTCGACAGTTATTTTCTGCATCATAATGTTATTCTCACAAAGTAAAGGCGATGTTATTTCATTGATTTTCAATGTTGCAGGATATACTTACGGACCTCTATTAGGGCTATTCATCTTCGGGATGTTTACCCAAATAAAAATCCACGACAAATGGGTATGGATAGTGTGTATAGCATCTCCCCTACTTACCTATTTATCAAGTATTTACTTAAAAAATAATTTCAATTTTGATTTTGGTTTTGTAAGTATTGCTGTCAATGGATTTTTGACTTTTATAGGACTATTTTTATTACGAAAAAAATAATTCTAATAATGTTTTTATAGCAATTTTCTAAAGCACAGATAGCATTGTCTGTGCTTTATTTTGTGTTTCCTCCCATTCTGATTCAGGATTTGATTCTTTTAGTATTCCGCCTCCTACATATATAATCACCTGATTATCTTTCATTTGCATACAACGTAAATTTACATAGAAATCAATGGAAGATGTCTCTGGCTGTACAATTCCGCAGTAACCCGAATAGTATGAACGGTCATAGTGTTCATTTTCAATGATGAACTGCTTTGCTACATCGTTTGGAAATCCACAAATGGCGGGTGTAGGGTGCAATTTATTTACTATCACAAACGGATTTTCTCCTTCGCGAAGCCTTGCCGAAATATCCGTGCATAAATGAACTACACTCCCCGCTCTAACCGTTTTGGGTTGCGTAACGTTCAGTTCCTCTACCAACGAATGAATCCGATGTACTATTACATTGGTTACTATCTGTTGCTCATCTTTTTCTTTTTCAGTCCAAATGTAATTACCTTCCTCTCGAAAAGGTTGAGTTCCTGCCAAAGCCATTGTATAAATCTGATTATCAGATACATTTAAAAGTTTTTCAGGAGTTGCCGCAAGCCAAATACCTACCTTCGGGTGAAAAAATAAATAACAGAAAGCCAAAGGATAGCGTTCTATCATTTTCTCAAAACTCGTAATTGGATTGGTTGGGTGTTCAAATGTAATTTTTCGCGAAAGAACTACTTTTTCAAATGTTCCTTTTTTCAGTTCTTCTATAGCTTTTGTAACCAACTGAATATGAGCTTCTTTTCCAGTATTATTGGTAGGAACTTCTTTTTTTTCTGGAAAATTGATGCTCGAAGGATTGTATTTTGATTGATATTTTTTATCTGCTTTCAGAATAACAGATTGCTCCCTATTATTCAAAAAAGGAGCTAATATAAATCCTTCTACTGCGAAAGAATTATCAAATGTATAAAGCTGATTATCAGCCTGATGAAATAACTCTACATTTTCTGAATTAGGTCTTTTAAAAATTACAAACGGAATGTTTGAATTATATAATTCGGTTGATTTTTCTAAAATGAACATATACAATGTGTTATATACAAAATGCTTATCCCTTTATTTTAATAGTTGTAAATTTACAAAACGAAATTAATTTATCATCTTGATTAGTGATTTTTATTTCCCAAAGTTGTAATGTTTGTCCAGCGTTGATACATGTAGCTTTTGCAAAAACAGTATCGTTTATTTTTGCCGAACGTAAGTGATTGCCACTGAGTTCAATACCTCGAATACTTTCACCTTCGTTTCGGTAAAGAATCCAAGCCCCGATGCTTCCCGCCGTTTCGGCAAGTGCAAGTGTAGCTCCGCCGTGTAACACACCGTCTATCTGTGTAACTCTTTGTGTAACAGGCATTTTTAAAGTAATGTAATTCTCTCCCAATTCCACGAAATCAATATCCCAGAATTTCATCATATTATCGTTAGGGATTTGATTAAGTT
>JAUNHN010000075.1:10457-12124 GCA_030523915.1 Capnocytophaga sp.
TTCTTTATTTGAATTTCTCATAGTTTGATTTTTGACGGTAAAGATATAATTTTTTTTAAATCTTTTCATATTCCATAAAAATAAATTATATTTGGCGTGAAATAGTGTATTTATGAGAAAGTTTTTATTTTTTTTATTATTGATAATCAGTAAATTATCATATTCACAAGAGTTAAATAGTGTAGTTACTATTAATACACAACAGGTAGCTATTACTAACAAAACCATTTTTAATACTCTTGAAAAATCTTTACAAGAATTCATAAACCAAACGCAATGGACATCTTTAAAGGTACGCGAGAGTGAACGTATTCGTTGTAATTTTACATTGGCGATAAGTAAATATGATTCAAACCGATTTGAAGCAAGTTTGTTAATACAATCCTCTCGCCCTGTATTTAACACATCGTACCAAACTCCCGTACTTAATTTACAAGATAAAGAACTGTTTTTCAATTACCAAGAATACGAACCTTTGTCTTTTAATGAAAATACATTTCAGTCCAATTTAACTTCGGTAATCGCCTATTATGTATATCTAATTTTAGGATTTGATGCCAATACTTTTGCCCCAGCGGGCGGACATCAATATTTTACCAAAGCTCAAAATATTGTAATTTCGGCTCAAAGTAGCGGATATGAAGGTTGGAGAGATGACGGAAGTAACAATCGATGGTTACTTGTAAATGAATTATTATCAGATAATTATGAAAACTACCAAAAGGCTTGGTATCAATATCATCGTTTGGGATTGGACACAATGAGTACCAATGAAAAAACTGCCAAAGAAGAAATCCAAAATGCAATTCAGCTACTTAGCAAAATACCAAGTTTACGACTTAATTCCTATGCTATGAATTTATTTTTCAACGCCAAAACCGATGAAATTGTAGCAATTTTCTCGGGAGGTAGCATTACAAACACCGCAACTTTGAAGGAAATTTTAGGAAGAATTGCACCTTCGCAAATCACAAAATGGAACGAAATAAAATAAAATATAAAGGACAATAAATTAAACTATGCTTAAAGCACTTTCTATAAAAAATTTTGCATTAATAGATGATTTACAGATTGATTTTCCTGAAGGTTTTATCATCATTACGGGTGAAACAGGAGCTGGAAAATCAATTTTATTAGATGCTCTTTCATTAGTTTTGGGTAAAAGAGCAGATATGTCAGTTTTAAGAAATACAGAAGAAAAATGTATTATCGAAGCCGAATTTTCTCTGCAAAAATACGATTTTCAAGATTTTTTTAAACAACTTGAAGTTGATTATGAAGCTATTACAATTCTCCGAAGGGAAATACTTCCTACGGGCAAGTCCAGAGCTTTTATTAATGACTCTCCCGTAACGCTGGATATTTTAAGTAAACTTGGACAGCTATTGGTGGATATCCACTCACAGCACCAAACCATTGCTCTTGGTGAACTGAGTTTCCAATTTGAAATCATTGATGCGATGGCAGATAACAAAGGTTTACGCTCTGAATATATTTCGCTTTGGTTTTCACTGAAAAAAGCACAACGCCGATTACAGGAACTTATTGATTTTCAAAAAAATGCAAGTAAAGAATATGACTATAATTTGCATCTATTAAAAGAATTAAAATCAGCTCCTTTGCAAAAAGGAATACAAGAAAAATTAGAAGAAACTTATGACGAAGTT
>JAUNHN010000251.1 GCA_030523915.1 Capnocytophaga sp.
CTTTGCCAATAGGCACTATTTTCCCATCAATTTCTACGATTTTCACGCCATTTTCATCGGCGGGGAGGTTGTTTATCTCGGTTTCAGATAGGTTGTCAAGTTTCTTTTTAAGGCTTACATCAGGGATTTGTAATCCTGCGTAAAGTTTGCCGTTATTAAACTTAACTTTTAGCTCGTATTTTTCTACAAATTTTAGATTGTCAAAAACAAACCGAACCGTTTTTCCAGCTTTATTAAAAGTTACTTTTACCCCTTTGCCTGTATACTTTACAAGCTGGTTTATAGGGTCTAAGGCATCGGTTATTTTTGTTATTTGGGCTAACTTCCCTGCTTTGGCAAAAGAAAGAGCTATCGTAAGCACTTCCGAAATGTCTTTCCCTACTTGGTGAGCTATCTGGTATTGATTGCCTCGGTGTGCCTCTGCTATCATTGACCAAAGGCATACATTTTCCCCTTTACTTTCCGTACAGAAGAAATCCATTTTCGCCAAGCCATCCATTATCATCGTAAAGCTCGTTTCTCCCGTCAATAAATCGCTTAAAAAATTAGGAACGTCTTTTACTTGCCCTACAAGCCCGTTCCATATCCCGCATTTTATCGCAAAGTAGGTCTCTGGAATGTTTTTGTCAGAATCAACATTTGCTATGTTTAGAGCTACCGCATTAAGGTCTATATGACTGATGTAATATAGTGTCGGGTTATAATTAGGCAATTCTGGGTTATAATAATGTTCAGGAATTTCTAAATATCCTACCATTTCAGACAAGGCATCAAGAATGTCTGCTAACATCATTTTGGCAGTAAATCCAGTATTATCCAAGGCTGATTTTATACTACACACAATCGCCAAATCAGGATGTTTATTAACACAACCTGCAAACGATATTCGCTTTACAATCCATTGCCCATTTTCGTAATTAGCCCAAATAAAAACCTCATCATCATTAGGAGAAGACAAGAAATTTTCTACTATTTCCTGTCCTTTACCGTCTTTTGTCATTAACACAAATGTATTAATGCCGATTTTTTCTTTACTTTTGGCTATTTGTGCGTTATATTTACTTATTTCATCGGAAGTTACATCTCCTATTGCCAATATATTATTGGTAATAGGAGTTCCTAAACAAATATCACCTTGAATATTTTGAGATACACCATTAAAAGTGATGTAATATTCTTCATTGAGGCTAATTTTAAGCGTTTCTACATTATCTGTAATGATTTCATAGGCTTCTTCTGGTAAAAACTCTTGTTTAATTTCCCCATCCTTATATAATTTGTAGCCTTCAGCGTGTTTTTCCTCTTTTTTGTGATAATAACACGAGTATATTTCTCCTTTATAGAATACTCTTGCCACTTGCCCTGAATGCTCCTTAGGTTGTTGTGCTACAAAAGCAAAGGGATAAGCCCCATTTTTGAACAAAATTTTTCTTCCGTCTAAATCCTCATAAACTTTATTTTTATCTATCAAAACACGAGGAACACATAAATAATCTAAGTTCTTAATAATATACTCCCCCTCACTTTGCCCTTGAAAAACATACAATTTCAGTTTCGGGTCGTT
>JAUNHN010000076.1 GCA_030523915.1 Capnocytophaga sp.
ATTCATCAAAGCTATTATTTTCTCTAAAATAAATACTAAAAAAGTAGGCAATATTCCCAAAAAACCAAGCAATAGAGCTACAAAACCTAAAATGAGTATCGGAGATAACAAAGGGACAATCAGCAAGTTAGAAATAAAAAATAAGGTAGGAAACTGATGAAAATAGTATAAACTTATTGGCAAAAACACTATCTGTGCAGCAAAACCAATTACAAGTAATGACCATACATTTTTTAAAAATTTATTTTTAGGAATATACCATTTCTCTATTTTCGGATAAAATATCAAAATGGAAAAAACTGCTGCGTAACTTAATTGAAAACCAACATCATACAAATAATTAGGGAAAATCAATAACAATAAAAGCATTGAAAACATCAAAGCATCAAAGCGTCCTTGTTGCCGATTTAGTACCAAAGCAATTCCTACAAAGCTAAACATCGTAACAGCACGTAGTACAGAGGGCGATAAACCTGCTAAAAATGCAAAAGACCACAGAAAAAGTAGTAATAAAATCAATCGTAAATGCTTCCAAATACCTATATTGGGTATCTTTTGAAGAAAAAATAGCAAAATTGCTGTAACAATTCCCACATGAAGTCCTGAAATAGCCAAAATATGTACCGCTCCCGCATCTATATAATATTGATATACCTCTTCGTCCAATTCACTTCGCTCACCTAAAAGTAAGGTTTTCAGTAATGCAGCCGTTTCTTTTGAAAAATTTTCATCAAGAATGACAAACATTTTTAGACGTATTTTCTCTGCAAATCCTCTGATAGAATTAATTTGCAATTTTTTTTCAGCCGAATATGAAACTACATTGGAACGCCAATACACATACTTTCGTTCCATATATTTCTTATAATCAAACTGATACGGATTTTTAGGGACTGGAATAGGAGTACATTTACCTGTGAAATCTATAATTTGTCCTCTTAAAAATGGAAGGTTGCTTTGTTTTGCATCATTTATATTTTTTATAGAAGAAGGAAAAAAACATAATACATCACCTGTAACACTTTGATTGTCAGCTGATATAAGTTTTACTTTGTAAGTTATTCCAAAATCTGATTCAGAAATTTTTTCTGTAATTTCACCTTTGAATAAATAATAAAAGTTTTCTGTAAGTAATTTCGTATAATGATTTGATTTTGAGATAGGATTATGTAAAAAAGAAACTAAAATTCCTATCGTTAATGACATAACAAAAGTGTGAAATACAAACCCTTTTCTGAATTTTGTATTTTTTAAAGAAATAAGCAAATGTACTGATAATAAAGCAAGTAAACCTAAACTTCCTATCAGTATATTTTGGATAGAGACATAAATTTCATCTGAAATTGTAATTCCGATTACAATTCCTAAAAGAATGGTTAATATGGCTGTGTTTACGAATCTCACATGACTCTTCTCGCTTTGCGATATGCTTTAGACCAATAACCTTCATTCAATGAAGAGATTATAACTCCTCTGGAAGTTGAGGAATGTATAAATTTAACTTCATTTTGAGTTTCAATTACAATTCCTACATGCGAAATACGGTTGCCTTTACCAGTTACAAAGAACAGTAAATCACCAATTTGCACATTTTTTATATCTACATTTTTGCCTTGAGCTGCCATTTCGTGCGAGGAACGGTGTAGTGAAATTTCCAAAGGCTTATACGCTGCCGATACGAAACCCGAACAATCAAAACCTTTTGAAGTTGTTCCTCCATATTTGTACGGAGAGCCTAAATAAGACAAGGCTGTATCAAGTACTAATTGTTGTTTTTCTGTTACGGTATATGATGAATGATTTGGCTTTGTTTTTTCAGTTGTTTCTGATTTTGTAGCAAAGGCTTCTTGTTCAGAAATCATTTCAGAAGGCGTATTCACTACTATTTCTTTTTGAGATTTCTTATCTTTTCTCTTTTTTCGTGAATTTTTGGCTACTTGTTCAGTAGTAACTTCCCTACCCTCTCCCTTATTAGCGGTACGTTTTCGTGTACTGTAACGTTCTGCACAAGAGGTAATTAGAAGAAGTGTTAAAAAGACAAAAGTAATTATTTTTAGTTTTTTTATCTTCACAAAAAGAAACATATTGTTTAATTATATTAAGAATTATTATTATTTTAAAAATAAGAAAATTCAATAGAATGAATGTTCAATATTCATTCTATTGAATTTATTACAAGATTTTCTCCACTTTCATCGACATCAAAACAGATGCTATCACCTTCCTTGATGTGTGTAGCAACGATTTCTTCTGCCAATAAATCTTCAATGTATTTTTGGATAGCACGTTTCAATGGTCGAGCTCCATACTGTTTGTCGTAACCTTTTTCAGCAATAAAATCTCTTGCTTTTTCACTAAGTTGAATACTATATCCTAAATCTTTAATTCGCGAATAGAGCTTATTAAGCTCAATATCAATAATTTTGAAAATATCTTCTTTCGTTAGCGGATTAAATGTAATAACATCATCAATACGATTCAAAAACTCAGGTGCAAATACTTTTTTAAGAGCATTTTCTATAACTGACTTTTCGTGAGCATCGGATTGTGCCATTTTGGCAGTAGTTCCAAAACCAATTCCTTGACCGAAATCTTTCACTTGCCTTGCTCCAATATTAGATGTCATTATGATAATACAGTTCCTAAAATCTATTTTTCGACCTAAACTATCAGTTAAAAAGCCATCGTCAAGTACTTGTAATAGCATATTAAACACATCAGGATGTGCTTTTTCTATTTCATCAAGTAATACTACAGAATACGGTTTTCGACGTACTTTTTCTGTAAGTTGCCCACCTTCTTCATAACCTACGTACCCAGGAGGAGCTCCAATTAAACGAGTGGTGGAGAATTTCTCCATATATTCGCTCATATCTATTCGAATCATAGTTTCCTCTGAATCAAATAATTCACGAGCCAAAACTTTGGCTAATTGTGTTTTTCCAACCCCAGTTTGTCCTAAGAAAATAAACGAACCAATAGGCTTATTAGGGTCTTTAAGTCCTGTTCTGTTACGTTTGATAGCTTTTATAATCTTCTCAACAGCAACATCTTGCCCGATAATTTTTCGTTTAATTGTATCAGAAAGGGTTGAGAGTTTATTCATTTCGGTTTGAGCGATTCTATTTACAGGAATTCCACTCATCATCGAAACTACATCTGCAATATGCTCCTCAGTAACAGTATCACGATGTAATTTTGAATCTTCTTCCCATTTTTTGTGAAGCTCGGCTAAGGTTTGTTCTAATTTTTTTTCGTCATCACGCAAACGGGCAGCTTCTTCAAATTGTTGACGCGAAACAGCATCGTTTTTTACTTTTACAACTTGTTCTAAATCAGCTTCTAATTCCAAAATTTTCTTTGGAACTTTCATCTGCGTAATATGAATACGTGAACCTGCTTCGTCCAGAGCATCTAATGCTTTATCTGGTAAAAATCGGTCTGTTAAATAACGATTTGTAAGTTTAACACACGCTTCAATAGCCTCATCTGTATATGTTACGCTATGATGGTCTTCATATTTTTTCTTGATATTATGCAGAATCTCAATGGTTTCATCTATTGAGGTAGGCTCTACAATTACTTTTTGAAAACGTCTTTCCAAAGCTCCATCTTTCTCAATAGATTGGCGATATTCGTCTAATGTTGTGGCTCCAATGCACTGAATTTCACCACGAGCCAAAGCTGGTTTGAACATATTGGAAGCATCTAAACTACCCGTAGCACCTCCAGCTCCTACGATGGTGTGAATTTCGTCAATGAAAAGGATAATGTCATCATTCTTTTCCAATTCATTCATTATAGCTTTCATTCGTTCCTCAAACTGACCTCTATATTTTGTTCCAGCTACAAGTGAAGCCAAATCCAGCGTTACAACACGTTTGTTATATAACACGCGTGAAACTTTCTTCTGAATAATTCTAAGTGCAAGTCCTTCTGCAATAGCACTTTTACCTACACCTGGTTCACCAATAAGCAACGGATTATTCTTTTTTCTACGGCTTAAAATCTGAGATACACGCTCTATTTCTTTCTCTCGTCCCACTACTGGGTCTAACTTTCCTTGTTCAGCCAATGAAGTTAAATCACGTCCAAAATTGTCAAGCACGGTAAGTTTACGCGAACTTTTCTGAGTATTTCCTTGTTCGGTGGATTGCCCTCTTCCACGGTCAAATGAACTTCGCTCTTCCCTTTCTTCCTCATCAAATTCATTTGTAGGACTATTGAAAAAGCTATCGTCTCGAATAGGTTGAAATTTGGCATCAACCAAATTATAATCAACCCCAAGTTTTTTGAAAACCTTAGTAGTAGGGTCATTATCATTGCGTAAAATACTTAAAAGCAAATGTCCAGTATTAATCACTTCACTTTGAACTCGTTTGGCTTCTAAATAAGTAGCTTGCATAGCTCTTTCTGCTTGTACCGTAAAATGAATCGCATTGTAACTCGGTGGGTTCAAGCCCCGTGTTGAAGTCAAAGCATGAATATTTTGGCGTAGACGATCAATGTCTATATTTAAACTTAGCAAAATCTCCATCGCCTTACCCTCTCCTTCATGCAAAATAGCCAACACAAAATGCTCTGTACCCACAGTAGATTGACCTAAGCGAATTGCTTCGTCTTTACTGTAAGTAAAAATTCTTTTAACTCTTGGCGAAAAATTATCACTCATAAAATAATTTGTTTAAATTGTTGTAGTAGCGACAAAAATCATTCCTTTTTCAAAAAACTGAAATTTTGTCATTCGCTAATTAAAGTATTTGGGGGTAAAGATAATAAAAAAAGAAAAATAAAAAAATAATAAGGAGTTATTTCATTGAAAAAATACACCTATCTGCAAAGTTTTAATTTTCAGATAGGTGTGTTTTTAATATCGTTAGACCTAATTTTTAAATTTCTACCTAAATTATTTATTTTTTTCTTTTTGTATAATATTGAATATAGAAAAACTTCGCTTATTCTAATCTGAAAAATTTTTCAAAATTAAATAAGCGAAGTTTTTATTTTGTAATGTATTGATTATTAAATATGTATTACTTCGTCATACGCAGCTGCTACGGCTTCCATAACGGCTTCGCTCATCGTTGGGTGCGGATGTACGGCTTTAAGAATTTCATGTCCAGTGGTTTCCAACTTACGAGCTACAACGGCTTCGGCAATCATATCAGTAACTCCAGCTCCAATCATATGACAACCAAGCCATTCGCCATATTTGGCATCAAAAATAACCTTAACAAATCCGTCAGAATTTCCGCCTGCTTTGGCTTTACCCGATGCCGAGAACGGGAATTTTCCTACTTTGATTTCGTAACCTTTCTCGCGAGCTTGTTTTTCGGTAAGTCCTACCGAAGCAATTTCGGGGGTGCAGTAAGTACAACCTGGAATATTGCCGTAATCAAGTGGTTCTACATGTAGCCCTTTGATTTTCTCAACACACAAAATACCTTCCGCCGAAGCTACGTGAGCCAATGCCTGCCCAGGGGTTACATCGCCGATGGCATAATACCCAGGAACATTGGTTTGGTAATATTCATTTACTAAAATTTTATCTCGGTCGGTTTTAATTCCGACAGCCTCTAAGCCTATATTTTCAATATTAGTTTTGATACCTACTGCCGAAAGTAGTATATCAGCTTCTAAAACCACTTCGCCTTTGGCAGTTTTCACGAAGGCTTTCACGCCATTGCCCGAAGTATCTACTTTGGTTACTTCGGAAGAAGTCATAATGTTGATTCCCAGCTTTTTGAAACTTCTTTCAAGTTGTTTTGAAACTTCTTCGTCTTCCACAGGAACAATGTTAGGCATAAATTCTACAATAGTAACTTCTGTTCCCATAGAATTGTAGAAATAAGCAAACTCAATACCGATAGCCCCACTACCTACGACAATCATCTTTTTAGGCTGTTTAGGCAATGTCAATGCTTGGCGATACCCGATGATTTTCTTGCCATCTTGCGGAAGAGCAGGTAATTCGCGAGACCGAGCTCCTGTGGCAATAATGATGTGGTCGGCGGAATATTCTGTAACTTTGCCGTCTTTGTCTTTTACATCAATTTTCTTTCCCGCTTTGAGCGTTCCGTAGCCTTCAATCACATCGATTTTGTTTTTTTTCATCAAAAACTGAACGCCTTTGCTCATTCCGTCAGCTACATTACGGCTACGTTTCACTACGGCTTCAAAATCTTTGTCGAACTCTTTAACCGAAAGCCCATAGTCAGCAGCGTGTTTAAGGTATTCAAACACTTGTGCCGATTTCAGTAAGGCTTTGGTAGGGATACAGCCCCAATTCAAGCACACTCCACCTAAGTTTTCTTTTTCAACAACAGCGGTTTTGAACCCCAACTGAGAAGCCCGAATAGCAGTTACATAACCACCTGGTCCACTTCCCAATACAATAATATCGTATTTACTCATTTTTAAAAATATTTATTTGTCAAAGTTTATAATTAGGTTACGAAATTACGGATTTTATTTGATTTTCAGTCTGTTTTTTATTTTTTTTCATTTATTTTTTGATAAATATCTGAAAATCAAATTTTTTAAAAAATAAAAATCTATAAAATATTACTCTTTAATATTTGTTATATTTACTTTTTCACTCACTTTATATCTTTTTTCTTTTTTCTTGGTTCGTAAAATCATTTCGCCCAAAAATCCAGCTATAAAAAACTGCGTCCCGATAATCATTGTGGTCAGAGCAATGTAGAACTCAGGGCGATTGGCTATCAGTCTATTATGTGGATTTATGAATAATTTGTTTATTCCTAAATAGGCTGAAAAAACGAAGCCTATAAAGAACATAAGCACGCCTAATGCCCCAAAAAAGTGCATCGGACGCTTTCCGAAATTGGAAACAAAACTAATCGTAATTAGGTCTAAAAATCCGTTGATGAAGCGACTCATTCCGAATTTGGTTTGCCCATATTTCCGAGCCTGATGTTGCACTACTTTTTCGGTAATATTTTTAAACCCAGCATTTTTTGCTAAAACGGGAATGTAACGGTGCATTTCGCCTGAAACGTCGATGTTTTTGACCACTTCATTTCGATAGGCTTTCAATCCACAGTTAAAATCATGCAAATGCAATCCTGAAGTTTTGCGAGCTGCCCAATTAAATAATTTTGAAGGCAAATTTTTAGTTATTTTGGAATCATAACGCTTTTTCTTCCAGCCCGAAACCAAATCATATCCTTCTGATGTAATCATTTGATAAAGAGATGGTATTTCATCAGGACTATCTTGCAAATCAGCGTCCATGGTGATAATGACATCGCCTTTGGCTTTTTTAAAACCAATATTCAGAGCTTGCGACTTGCCGTAGTTTTTAAAAAATCGAATTCCCGATACAGAACTATTCTGTGTAGCCAAGTTTTTAATCACTTGCCAAGAGCCATCTGTACTGCCATCATCTACAAAAATAATCTGATATGAGAACCGATATTTGTTCATTACCTCCACAATCCAATTGTGAAGCTCTACTAACGATTCTTCTTCATTTAAAAGAGGAATTACTACTGATATTTGCATTTATTCAAGTATGTAATAGTTAAAAATTAAATACGAATTCCTGCGGGAAGCAATTCTTTATATTCTTTATTTCTTCTGAAAAAAGCAATTGCAGAAGCACAAGTAGGTACAACTTTTAGCCTTTGTGAAGCTATTTTTTCAAGTACACTTTTGAAAAATTCGTCTGAAAAATGTTCGTCCACACTATCAGGAAAATAGACTTTAGTAAAAAATATTTTTCGTTCTTGTATGGAATATTCCACAAAGGCTACTTCATTGTTTACTTTGGCTTGAAATTGTCGCAAAAATTCGCTGTCAATTATTTCAATCATATTCATTATCAGATATTAACAATCAAAATTTAGAAGGTATTTAGTTATATATTTTATAGTATTCTTTTGAATTTAACAAAAATATTGTACTTTTACCCAGCATTTAGATTTATTATTTCGGTGCAAATTTACGAAATAATTCATTAATTTTTCAATTTTTGCAATGATAAATAACAAAACTCATATTTACTTAATGCCTGGAATGGCTGCAAGTCCTAAAATTTTTGATTTTTTGAAATTTCCTGATTCCTATCAGGTACATTTATTGGATTGGATTTTGCCCATTAAGGAAGAAACTCTCTCAGAATATGCTTTGCGGTTGTCTAAAAATATTACCCACCCAAAGCCAGTATTACTCGGGGTTTCTTTCGGGGGAATTATTATGCAAGAAGTGGCAAAACATATTGATTATAAGAAAATTATTATAATATCGAGTGTTAAAAGCAAACACGAACTTCCCAAAAAAATGCTTCTTGCCCGATATACTAACCTATATAAACTTCTTCCCGTAAACCTAATAAATACGTTGGAATATTGGAAGCTGTTTTCGTTTATTGATTCGGTAACTAAACGCATTGAACTATACGAAAAATTCATCGGAATGCGGTCGCCTTTCTATTTGGAATGGTCTATTGACAAAATCGTAAATTGGGAACAAGATGCCTCTTTGCCCAATACGATTCATATTCAAGGAGATAAGGATAAAGTATTTCCTATTAAATACATTTCAAATGCTATCGTGGTAGAACGAGGCACACACATAATGATTATCAATCGATACAAATGGTTTAATGAGCATTTGCCTCGCATTTTAGAATTTTGATTTTTTCTTTTATTTCAGGCAGAAAGACTTAAAATTCACCAAAAATGGAAATCCTTAAAATTTTGCAAAAATCAAAAAATATAGTATCTTCGCCCGAAAAAAAATTATAATTCGATACGAATGAGTTTGCCTTTTCAAAATGAAGCTATTGTATTAGGAATTTTGATGGTTTGTTTAGGATTCGTTTTTTATACATCTTCCTTACAATCAAAATTCTGGAAAATATTTTACACCATTTTTCCTGCACTTCTGATGTGTTATATGCTACCAGCTGTACTAAATTCGATAGGAATTATTTCGAGTAATGATTCTAAATCACTTTATTATGTTTCAAGCCGATATTTGCTTCCTGCGGCACTTATCCTAATGACGTTGAGCGTAGATTTAAAGGCTGTTTTTGGGCTGGGTTCCAAAGCATTGATTATGTTTTTTACGGGTAGTATTGGGGTTATAATAGGAGGTCCTATTGCTATTATAATAGTATCTTGGATTATGCCCGAGGCTGTGGGTGGTGTAGGTTCTGATGCTGTGTGGCGTGGGCTTTCAACAGTAGCGGGAAGCTGGATAGGCGGGGGAGCAAATCAGGCTGCTATGCTCGAAATTTATCATTATAATCCTGAAAAATACGGAGCTATGGTGTTAGTAGACATTGTAGTAGCCAATATTTGGATGGCAGTTCTTTTGTTCTGTATCGGTCGTACAGATAAAATTGATAAATGGCTCAAAGCTGATAACTCTTCCATCGAAGAATTGAAAGAAAAAGTGATTTCTTTTTCTGAAAAAACAAAAAAAATCCCGATGCTTGCCGATTATAAAATTATGTTAGGAATAACCTTTGGCGGAGTTGGGCTTTCACACTTCGGAGCTGATTTTATCACAGATTTTCTCAATAATAATTTTGAAGCTGTGAGCAATAAAGGTAATGCACTTGCTTTTTTTGGCGATAAATTCTTTTGGATGATTACTTTTGCCACTCTTATCGGTATTGCTTTATCGTTTACCAAAGCAAAAAATTATGAAGGAGCTGGTGCAAGTAAATTAGGAAGTGTGTTCATCTATGTATTGGTTGCTACGATTGGAATGAAAATGGATTTGACTAAAATTTTCGATAATTTGGGCTTACTTTTGGTGGGACTTATCTGGATGGCGGTTCACGTAGGGTTGATGTTTTTAGTGGCAAAAATAATAAAAGCTCCATTTTTCTTTTTGGCGGTGGGAAGTAAAGCTAATATAGGAGGAGCTGCTTCGGCACCTGTTGTAGCAACTGCGTTTCATCCTTCGCTGGCTACTGTGGGAGTTCTACTGGCTGTACTTGGCTATGTAATAGGTACTTACGGAGCTATGATTTCAGCTTATATGATGGAATTTGTATCAAAGACATAAGAAAATAGATTAATTATTAACTTTTTAAGATTATATACTCAATGAAAAAAATAGTATTTTTAGCATCGGTTTTAGCTCTTATAAGCTGTTCAAATACAGAAGAAAAAGGCACAATGACCATAGAAGGAAACATTGACGGATTAAAGAAAGGAAAAATCTTTTTGCAACAATACGAGAATGGAAAGCTCATCAATTTGGATTCGGTAGAAGCTAAAGGAAGTGGAAAATTTACATTCAAACAGAAAATAGAAAGTCCTGAGGTTTTTTACATTTATTTGGATTTGGATAAAAAAGAAGGAACAGACTTCGGTAATAGAATTTTATTTTTTGGCGAACCGAAAAAAATTACTATCAACAGCAAACACGAAATGTTTGACATTTATGCCAAAATAGATGGTTCAGATTCTCAAAAAATACTTGAAGAATACAATAAAAATATGCGTAAGTTCAGTAACCGAAATGTAGAACTTTTGGAACTTCAACTCAATGCCATAAAAGAACAAAAGGCACAAGAAGCTGATTCGATAAACAAACTTTCAGAGAAAAATACACTTCGTCGTTATCTTTATGCACTGAATTTTGCTATTACGCATTCTGATTCGTACGTGTCGCCTTATATCGCTTTGGTGGATACTCCCGATGCCAATGTAAAATATTTGGATTCTATCTACAAAGTGCTTTCGCCCGAAGTAGCTTCGTCCAAATACGGGAAAGAGCTTAAAAAGTACATCGAAGAAATAAAACAACAAGAGAAGTAATTTTCTGCGATATGAAAAAGAAAATCGTAGTACTCACAGGGGCAGGTATTAGTGAAGAAAGTGGAATTAAAACATTTCGCGATTCTAACGGTTTATGGGAAGGGCACGATGTTATGGAGGTAGCCTCGCCCGAGGGTTTTGCTAAAAATCCAGCCCTTGTTTTGGAATTTTATAACCAAAGAAGAAAGCAACTCAAAGAGGTTCAGCCCAATTTGGCTCATAGGCTTTTATCTGAATTAGAAACAGATTATCAAGTAGTTATTATAACCCAGAATGTAGATGATTTACACGAAAGAGCGGGAAGTTCTCATATTATCCATTTGCATGGCGAACTACTAAAATCACGTGCGATAGATAATGAAAATGTTATCTTTGATTGTTTTGGTGATATTAAAGTGGGTAGTTTAAGTCCTTCGGGAATACAATTACGTCCACATATAGTTTGGTTTGGTGAAGCTGTTTCGCTGATAGACAAAGCCATAGAGGAAATAGAAACTGCTGATGTTGTTCTGATAATAGGCACATCGCTACAAGTTTACCCCGCAGCAGGGCTGATGCACTACGCCAAAGCTCACGTTCCTATTTATTATGTAGACCCCAACCCACAAATTCAAAGTCATAAAAATCTTACTATAATTGCAGAAAAAGCTTCAAAAGGTGTTCAAAAAGCCTTAAAAATGATAAAAACTATTTGCTGATTTTATATTATTTTGAAAAGAACTAATTTTTATTTGAGAAAAAATAAAAACTTATAATTGTATATATTTGTTTTTCAGTATTTTATCGATGGTGATAAGGTTCATTTTTGAGAATTGTAAAAGCCCGATAAATCTGTTCTATGAAGAACAAACGAATCATTTGGTGTGAAAAAGTCATCTTAGAAAGAGATAATTTGCCGTTAGCACGGGCATACAATTCATCTGAAAAGCCATAAGGACCTCCGATTACAAATACTAACTGCCTGATTCCAATATTCATTTTTTTCTGTAAAAATTCTGAAAATCCGACAGAAGTATATTCTTTGCCACGCTCATCTAATAAAATCACATCGAATGAATTTTCAAGTTGTTTTAGGATAAGTTCTCCTTCTTTATTTTTTTGTTGGTCTTCGGTAAGTGATTTGGTGTTTTTTATATCGGAAATGATTTGCAATTCAAAATTTACATAATGCGAAAGTCGCTTTTCATAGTCCGAAATTAGCTCTTGTA
>JAUNHN010000252.1:0-313 GCA_030523915.1 Capnocytophaga sp.
GAAGATTTTGAGTTGTTTAAAGAAATTTTGAATGAAACAACTCAGTATGTTTTTGAGGAAAAAGGAGAAGAGGTCATTTCAGAACGTCATCAAAAAGATTTCAAAAAAACGTTCAGCCAAGAAGCTCCATTTGGGGTAGCAAGTCCGTCTTTTACTGATTTGAATTTTGAGGATATTTAATAATCTATTTTTACTATCGAGTTTAGTGCTTTTGTAGTGTGTTGATAATTAATGGGGTAGTGCTAAACTCAATAGTTATATTATTCTTTTATTTTGAGATTTTCATGTTCTGTCGAGGGTGATAATTTACAAG
>JAUNHN010000252.1:323-1543 GCA_030523915.1 Capnocytophaga sp.
ACTTTTCAGGAAAATAAAACTACGTCAACTTAAATTTTTGTCGCGGATGAAATGTTATTAACTCATCTCTGAGGTAGGATTTATCTACGTGAACATAAATCTCTGTGGTTGTGATGCTTTCGTGTCCTAACATCGTTTGAATGGCACGTAGGTTGGCTCCGTTTTCAAGCAAATGCGTAGCAAACGAATGCCGAAAGGTATGTGGGCTTATTTTCTTCTGTAAACCAATATTTTCTGCTACCTGCCGAACGATAGTGAAAATCATCGCCCGAGTGAGCTGTTTGCCTCTCCGATTTAAGAACACATAATCTTCGTGTCCTTTGGCTATTTTCAGCTTTTTTCGTTGATTATCAATATAATTACGGATTTGTTGTTTTGTAAATTCCCCAATAGGAATCAATCGCTGTTTGCTACCTTTTCCCATAACTCGGATAAAATCCTCTTCAAAAAATAAATCCGACAAGCGTAATGAAATCAATTCCGAAACTCGCAATCCACAGCCGTAAAGCGTTTCGATAATCGCCCTGTTACGATGCCCTTCATCAGTACTTACATCAATGGATTCCAACAGTTTATCAATTTCTTCCAAAGCGAGTGTATCAGGAAGTTTTAATCCTATTTTTGGGCTTTCGATAAGGTTCATTGGGTAATCATCTCGATTTTTTTCGGACATCATAAACTTAAAAAAACTCTTCAATGCCGATATAAGTCGAGCTTGTGAACGAGCATTCAGCTCCTTGGAAGCCTCATAAACGAACTGCCGAAGCGTATCCACCGAAATCGTGTCAGGAGTTTCTTCAATTTGGTACATTTCGAGGTAAGCAATGAGCTTTTCGATGTCCAAACCATACGAAATTATCGAATTTTTGGACATTCCTCGCTGTAATTGCAAGTAAAGTTGGTATTCTTCCTTTATATTATGCCACATTTTTTTAAAAAATAGATGTAATGATGAAATATTTTTTCTGTTTTTAATAAAAATATCCTTTTCGTTGAGTTTCCGTAGTATGCTGTGTCAGGCTGAGCGAAGTCGAAGCCTTTATAAAATTATGTGGGGCTTCGACTTCGCTCAGCCTGACAGGCGACATCGTTTAGTCTGATAAACTACTTTTGCTCAGCCTGACAATGTTCTTTGATAGAGAAATACTCGCACCGCTCCGTTGAGTTTCCACAGTTTGGCGGAACGTTTCGTACAACTTCGTTGGGTTTCCGCAGAGTGG
>JAUNHN010000253.1 GCA_030523915.1 Capnocytophaga sp.
GACTAAAATTAAAATTAGTCGGTTTGTTATTTTTATATTGTTGTTTATCAATTAATTACGTTTTATTTTTCTGTTTTTTCAAAAACCTACCTCCCCTTCAAAATAACGACATCTGAACATTAACAGGACTTTTATTTTTGCTTTTTATCCGTTTAGTATATGCTTTTCGACCTTCGGTTACTACCCATTTAATATCCAAATGGCTTATCAAATGTATTCGTATCAAAGCCGCTATCGTGGAAAACGCCTTTTTGCTTCCCGACAAAACCTGTATCACATTGAGTAGCAAATGAGCAATGAGCGTACACCAAATTTGTGTTTTTATACCGTTTTCTGTTTCTGAATAGAAAAAATGTAACTGAAAATTTTGTTTCAATTTTTTGAATGTTAATTCTATTGTCCAACGATATTTGTAAATTAACGCTACTTCTTGGGCAGTAATATCCCAATTATTGGTGATAAATTGGTATTTTCTACCTTTTTCGTCCTTGTAATGAACCAATCGCAGGCAAAGGGTTTCCTGCTTTTTATCTTGTTTATACCCTAATTCAATATGCTCTACTCTGAAAACACCAAATTCCTCTTTTTCTAGTGTCTTTTCAAAAAGTATTTCTTGTACTAATGCTTTGGCATTGTCTTTTAGACGACAAACAAAGTTCACCCCCTGAGCTGTCCAATCAGCAAACTGCAAATAGTAATTGTATGCCTTATCAAAAACCAACATACTGCCCTTTGACGGATTTAGTTTTGATAAAAATTTCTTATCGTGCATTCTGGCTTCGCTAATAGAGGCAAAAACGGCTGTGTCAGCGTGCAAATCGGTCAGCATATGTACTTTTAGCCCACCTTTCTTTTTTCCATCATCTTTGCGATTGCGTCCCACTCCTTTCATCACTTCGGAAAACAAACCAATGGTAGTGGAATCAAAGGCGTAAAACTCTTCAAAACTCACATCTTTTTTTCGGCTGACCGACAAAAGTGGACGAAAATAAGCTATCAAAGCAAAATAATAAAGTCTGAATAACTCCTCATTTCGGTCTCGTAAAGCATCTCCTGCTGTACTTTTAGCAGGTGGACAGTCCATATTTAGATAGTTCAATTTACCAGCCAAAGCTCGCATACTATCACAGACTTCACCCATAGAATCACAGCGAGAATAGATGCCAAAAAGCATTACTACCAATTGATCCCAAGAAAAAAATGCTTTATAATAACGGTCTGAACCGCATTGTTTCACTAATAAATCAAACTGCTCACGAGGAAGCATTTTTACAATTTGTTTAAAAATCGGCTGACCGACTAAATTTTTTGTTGTATCTTTGCCCATAGTTGGAAATTTGCGTTGGAATTACAAATTTACAACTTTAAGGGACAAGACTTAGGTTAAGTCCCTTTTTTTATTTATTTTTGTCGGTCAGTAGTGATAAAATTTAATTTTTGGTTTAAAAAATTCCTACTCTGTCAGGTTTTCGGCTTCCCCTCTTATTTTTAGGCAAAATTAATGTCTTAGTGTGTCAGATTATGTCCGAGCGGTGAAAAA
>JAUNHN010000077.1 GCA_030523915.1 Capnocytophaga sp.
TAATGGGTGTAAAATCCAAAAAATCACTTCCTGAAGCTATTTTAAGAAGAGCTCTTCCTGAAAATGAAGAAGAGGAAATAGAAAAATTAGAATGATTGTGTTAGTACAAAATTTCGATGAATTATATCCTCGTCCATTCCTTCCGAATAGTAGTGTTTGTTATATTTCATTAGATAAATGTGCTTGATATATCGCTGAATGCGTTCACATACAATAGCATTGATGCCCATATCTCCTATAAAATATAACGGAACACGCTCAGGATTAATGCCTAATTGTTCTATTGAAAATAAAATGTAATACAACAAATCATCAATAGTTTGGTACTCAAATCGATTGAAATAATACAACTTTTTATCCCGAAACATTATAAAATAAAAAGCATTTTGCTCAGCATATACATACATAATTTCATAGGCGTGAGAGGCATAATGCTTGAGAAGCATTCTCAGTAAAGACGATGCAAAATGCTGATATTCAAATGCTCCATAGTATTCTATCAGAATGTTATTTATAAAAATATCAGGAATGTAAACATTTACTGTATCAATAGGTACGATTCTGTCATATTCTACAAAGTTTTCCCGTAACGATGATATATCAATGCTGTATTTTAGATATTCGATAGCATTTTGCTTACCGTTAAAAAGTGCTTGCGGAATGAATGTAAAGATTGGCGTATTATGATACACTTTTATATTATTGAAATCCTGCCGCAGGTCTTCTTCTGATTCCAACACAGCATAGATTTCCTTTTCAATATCCTGCCTGCTTTTGTAGTTGAAATTTATAGGAAAAGTATAAATAGCCTCTACATAATTCAGTACCGGATTGAATATACAAAAAGAAAGTCCATCCAAGTTTATTTGAATGGACAATTCTTTGAAATAAGTTTTAAATGTACTATTTTCTTGCTGTTTTTGCATCATAGGACGTAGGCCAGTTTCCATTCGTGCTAAGTTCTTCCAAAGAACCTACTTTAATATCTGCACCTTTTACATCTTCTACTGAATTTTTAGTTACCTCACGAGATACTTCGTTTTCATCAAGCCCCCAAAGTACTTTTGTTTTAGGAACAGACACCTCAAAAACGGAAGCCGAATATCCGTTTTTATCCAAAGAAGCTGTTTTCATTACGAATTCTTCTTTTGAATTTTCAGCCATCGGAACGTATCTTAGGTCTTTATAACGGTCTGAATTTTTAAACAAAGAATCTTTAACGCTTACATATCCCAATGTGTCTACCACAACACCTTGTTTTAAAACGTCGATTTTGAATGCTTTATCGTACTCTACCCAGCTTGTATCACGCTGTGAGGTGATTGTAAACTTCGCATTTTCAATGAATTTAGTTAAATCATCGAAATTAGCAGCATACTTTCCTGTAACAACCCGATGTGCCTCTTGAGCATCTCGAATGTCTTTTAACTTACTGATTACAGCTGTGTAACGTTCCGTTTTAATTCTGTTAAATTCAATAGGACCTGTAACTGATTTATAAATCATAAAGCAGAAGAATAAACCTACAGCCCAAAGCACAATTTGTAAAATTTTTTTCATCGTTTAAAATCGTTTAAAAATATTTTTCTGACTGGTTTACTGCAAAGCTACAATTTTTTTTTATTTAAAAAAGTTTTTTGACAAAAAAAATTATATTTTTGACATCTCTATCAGATTTGCAATGGATAAAAACACTTTTTATGACAGTCTCTTAAAGGCTTTTCCACACGTCCCGACACTTATTCAAGATATTGCTTTACAGCAACTTACGGAATTTTTATTAGACCAAAATTCTACAAATAGACTTTTTTTACTCAAAGGATTTGCAGGAACAGGAAAAACTTCAATCACAAACTGTTTAATTCAAAATTTACCTCTGATTAAACATAAAGCCGTATTACTTGCTCCGACAGGAAGAGCATCCAAGGTAATGGCAGGATTTGCTAAGCAACAAGCCTTCACTATCCATAAACATATTTATTTTACAAAAACACAAGGAGGAAATGTTAATTTTGCATTAAAACCTAACAAGTATCGTAATACATTATTTATTGTAGATGAAGCCTCTATGATTGCTGAAAATGACGGACAAGTATTTGAGCAAACCTCTCTTTTAGACCATCTTATAGATTATGTGTATTCGGGACAAGGCTGTCGGTTACTTCTAATGGGCGATACAGCACAGCTTCCGCCCGTTAATTCGGATTATAGCCCTGCGTTAGATATTCGCAACTTGGAAATACAATATAATAAAGAAGTATCGCATATTGAGCTTAATGAAGTAATTCGGCAGGAGAAAAAATCGGGTATCTTACATAATGCTACACGAATCAGAGAGATGATTTTCGATACTTATTCCGATAAAAATTTTCAGTTTGATATTCAGAAATTTAGAGATATTATTCGGCTTATAGAAGGAGTTGATATTCAGGAAGCTATCGAGGATTCTTACAATAATAATGGGCAGGAACAAACCGCTATTATAGTTCGTTCCAACAAACGTGCTGTTCTTTATAATAAGCAAATTCGTCGAGTAATTTTAGGTAACGAAGATGAATTATCAGCAGGTGATTTACTAATGGTGGTCAAAAACAATTATTTTTGGCAGAAAGATATTTCCGATGTGAGTTTTATAGCTAATGGTGATACGCTGGAAGTGTTACGTATTTATGCTTTTCGGGAACTTTATGGATTCCGATTTGCAGAAGTACAAGCACAATTGATAGACTATCCTAATCAGCCTCCTTTTGACACGGTACTTCTTTTGAATACACTTGATTCTGAAAATCCATCGCTTACTTATCAGGAAAATAATAAACTTTACGAAGAGGTTTTGTTAGATTATCAGGAGGAAACTTCGGCTTACAAAAAGTATTTAAAAGTAAAAGAAAACCCGTTTTTCAATGCCTTGCAAGTCAAATTTTCATACGCTATCACTTGTCATAAAAGTCAAGGAGGGCAATGGGAAACCGTATTTATCGAAAAACCCTATTTGCCAAACGGAAGTGATGATAACTACCTTCGCTGGCTTTATACGGCTCTTACTCGAGCTACTAAAAAAGTATACCTGATAAACTTTAAAAACGAAGACTTTGTAGGTGAATAGCTTTCATCAAAAATTACTTATTTCTTCCTTGTTCGTCAGGATACAACTTAAAAACAGGGTCGCTTTGCCAAAATTCTTTGGTGTCAATGTCCATAACTGTAATACGTCCTTTAAAGGCTGCCCCAGTATCCACATTCCATACATTGTTGGCACAGAGAGGTTTATCACTTCCTTGTCGGGTAGTAGGTGTGTGTCCAATAAAGGTTTCGGAATATAACAATAATCGATTAGGGTATTTGCTATCTATAGGAGATATTTTGACAGAAGAAGCTAATTCCCATAGAGTTCTGTCCCAATAAAACATTTCGGGGAAATATTCAAAATCAACTCCGCGTAGATTGGTAAATCCCGCGTGAACGAATAAGCGGTTATTACTATCTAAATAATAATTCTCTAAATTAGATAGAAAATTGATATGTCGTTGCTTTACTTCAATAGGCAAATCCTTATAAGCCTTTTCGGTAGCGTCTCCCCCGTGAAAATACCACATTTTTTCCATTGAAGCTCCTTGTAAAAAATCCAAGCAAAGAGCGTCGTGATTTCCTTTGATAAACAGGCAGTTATAATGTGTTTTGAATTGTAACAAAAAGTCGAGTACCTCAGGAGTTTGGCTCCAGCCATCGGCATAATCTCCTAAAAAAATAAAAAAATCATTTTTGCGGACTTTTACTCGCTCAAGAACCTGAACCAGAGCTTTATAGGCACCGTGAATATCGCCTATTACTAACGTTCGGCGAGTGTTAGTAGTTAATTTCTTCATTGTTGATTGTATTTTAATTTTCGTAATATCCGAAGTGTAGCTTTTAGAGAGATATAAGCATTTTGGTCAAATTCCTTTAGTTTAAAACGAGCTTCTTCTAAAAGTTCTTTCACTTGTAAGTATCCATTTAAGTAGCAAATCAAACAATCCGAAGGTAATGATGGAATTTTTCTCAATTCGCTGTATGTCAATTCTTTATCATCTATTATTTTCTGAAGAATCAATAGATTTTCGTTCCATATTTCACATATCGTGGCATTATCGTATTTTGGTGGTGTAAAAATAAGATTTTGTTCAATTTTATATGTGCCATTATTCAAAAAATCTATTTTTACTGTTTCTAAAGGATAATAATCCAATTGATTTTCAATACCTAATCGGATATATTCGGTAATGCAAAATGTATTTTCTTCCAAATGAATTTCGACTCTATCCAATGCCGAAAAAAATAATCGAACCTGTTCGTTAATTAGCTCAATATCAACTCTCGAATATAGCGTTTTGGCATCTATTAGCTTGGGCTTTCCTGCCCAGCATAGTACAAATTGCTCTCTGAAAACCCAATAATGTGCCTCCAAATCACGATGCCGATTGTGAATAAAATCAATCACTCCGTCTAAAGTATGTTTGATATTATTGCTTGATACTTTTTCTATTTGCCGAACAGCCTCCTCATTGTAGCTATTTAGTTTGAAATCAATATTTTGTATCTTACTGTTGCTTCCTTCCCTTTTAAAGATTGTTCCTTTGGAATATTTCCAAATTCCTTTGGAAAGAGAACAAACTTGCTGTGATGAAGCTATCGTTACAAGCCCTATAACCTTATCATTAGGCAAATCAGGGAAAATTATATTTTCATACGTTACTACGGGAGGATTTTCCAAATAGGCATTAATTAAATTTTGAATGCGACTATCATCGAAGAAATCTACACCCACTATTTCGCGAGTTTCGTCTTCTACGCCTATGATTATGAATGCTTTATTATACGGATTGGAATTTGCTAATGCACAAATTGTTTTTAAAAATTTGGCTTTTCCTTCCTTGGTAGTCAAATTAATAAACCGCTTACGGTCATAGAAACTATTTTCGTCGCTATGACCTAACAAATTCTTTATGAGCAATCGTTTATTAATCATTTGTTTAGAAAAAATATGAGGTAGATTCTAATTTTGTATTAATTTCTTAAATAATCAGCACAAATATAAAACATATTCTTTGGAAAACAATTTTTCGACTATAATTTATGGAAAATTATGTTTCTCCATCTCTTCTTCCATAAAAATACCCCAAAAAGTAATACTATTTTTTGGGGTAGAATGATTTCGTATGATTGTTTATTTTTTCTGTTGAGCTTTGCGTTGAGCCTCGGCTTGTTCCATCATTTCACGCATTTTGCGTTGGAAATTACTTTCTTTTTTAGGTTTTTTCTTATTTTCTTCTATTTGAGCGTGAATTTTTTTCTCGTCAATAATCCAATATTTGATGGCTAACATTATGAGAATGGTCAGTAAATTGGATACGAAATAGTATAAACTCAATCCGCTAGCATAATTGTTAAAAAAGAAAAGCATCATTATGGGTGATAGGTATATCAAGAATTTCATATTTGGCATACCTGGTTGTTGCTGCTGCATCGTTTGAGACATTGTCATCAATGAATAAATCAAAATAGCAATAGCCGCCAAGAATGGAAATAGACTAACGTGGCTTCCGTAAAAAGGAATTGAGAAAGGAAGCTCCAAAATAGCATCGTATGACGAAAGGTCATCTGCCCAAAGAAATCTTTTTTGTCGAAGTCCAAACTCGGTTGGGAAAAAGTTAAATAATGCCAAGAATACAGGAAGTTGTAAAAGAGCTGGTATACAACCACTTAAAGGGCTTACTCCAGCCTTGCGGTATAAATCCATCGTTTCTTGTTGGCGTTTCATTGGTTCTTTGTATTTTTCATTGATTTCGTTTATCTCAGGGCGTAAAACTTTCATTTTAGCTTGTGAAATATAGGATTTGTATACCATAGGCGAAAGCAATAATCGAACAATGATTGTCATTAAAATAATGGCAATACCTACCGAAAAATATTGCGTAAGGAAATTGTACAGAGGTATGAATAAGAATTTGTTAAGCCAACCGAAAATTCCCCAACCCAGTGGAATTAAATCAGTTAGATTGTGTTTGTCATATTTTTTAAGAATGTTATAATCACTTGGACCAAAATAAAAATGCAATGATTCATTGATTTCACCTCCTTTGGTAGTAAGTGGGATTTGTGATGTGTAATCCTTTGTGAAAGCTACTTCACTACCTTCATCTTCTACTAAATTTTTAGAGCTGAACTTGCCACCACTAAGAGGATTGTTTGAAATCAAAATAGATGAAAATAAATGCTGTTTGTAAGCTACCCAATGTACATTTTCTTCTTCTTTTTGGTCATCGCCACCTTCGCTCATTCGATTTGTTTTTTCATCACCATACTGAACTGTAATTTGTGTATAACGATTTTCATAAGTTACGCTTTTTTCCATTCGGCGTGCTTTTAAAGCCCAATCTATTGAAATAGGTTTTGAGCTATCAACCACATTATTAAAGCCTTGTGAACGAACTAAAAAATCAATCATATAACCTTCCGAAGGGAGCGTGTATACATATTCTAAGTACTGATTATCAGCTGTTTTTAATTTCATCGAAAGTTCTTTTGCTCCATTTTTTTCATTTACGAATGGTTCAAAATATAAATCTTTCGTATTGAGATTTTGATTTTGGGTAGTATTGAAATTAATTGAAAAAGAAGCGTTTTTATCTTGAATTAGGTAGATAGGCTCTCCTTTGTATGTTTTGAACTCTTTTAAAAGTACTTCTTGTATTTGTCCTCCTTTGTTGTTGATAGTCAATCTAATATCCTTGTTTTCCAGAATAGTAACATTCTCTTTTGCGGAAGGCAACGAAGCTGAGTAAGCAAAAGCCCCCAACGAGGATTTGTACTTAGCCAAAGCTACAGAGTCAGTAGGGAAAGTGGTTTCCTTATCATTTTCGGTAGAAGTAGTTGAATTTTGATTTACTTTTTTAGATTCAACTTGCTCATTCATAGCTTTTTGCTTAGCAATTTCTTCTTCTGTGGGTTGGTTGTTGTACATTACCCAAAGCAGTAATACAAAAATAAGAGTAAATCCTATAATGGTTTTAATATCTATTTTTTTTTCTTCCATATAAATTATTTATACACATTATGTGTGTTTTATTTGTTTGATTTTAAATTTGTTATGAAATTAATTGTTATTTTGTTTTGTTTAATTTATTGTAAAGAGATGCTTTCACAAATGCCACAAAAAGTGGGTGTGGATTGGCTACGGTACTTTTGTATTCAGGGTGGTATTGTACTCCTACAAACCAAGGGTGGTTAGGAAGTTCTATCACTTCTACCAAACCTGTTTCGGGATTAATTCCTGTGCAACGCAATCCTGCATTTTCCAATATTTCTTTATATTCATTATTAAATTCATAACGATGGCGATGACGCTCTGAGATATTTTCCTTTTTGTAAGCATCGTAGATGTAGCTGTTTTTTGAAAGTTTACAATCCCAAGCTCCCAAACGCATGGTTCCTCCTTTATGAGTGATTTGTTTTTGGCTTTCCATAAGGCTAATTACTGGAAACTCAGTATCAGGATTCATTTCGGTAGAATTAGCGTTTTGTAAATTAGCTTTATGGCGAGCGTACTCAATTACAGCCATTTGCATACCGAGGCAAATTCCTAAAAATGGAATGTTATTCTCACGAACGAATTTGATAGCAGCTATTTTTCCTTCGATACCTCGTCCACCAAATCCAGGGGCAACTAATACACCGTCCAGATTTTCTAACTTCTCTTTAACATTATCCTCATCTAAATGCTCCGAATGAATGGATTCTACTTCTACTTTTACTTCATTTTCAGCACCAGCATGGATAAAAGCCTCTAAAATAGACTTATATGAATCTTGTAGTTCAACATATTTTCCTACTAATCCAATTTTTATTCGGTTTTTAGGATTTTTATGTCTTTGTAAAAAGGCATTCCATTGTGTCAAATTAGGTTCTTTCTTGTCAGGAAGATTCAATTTCTTGAGAGCTACCCTGTCCAAACCTTCCAAAAGCATCATATTTGGAACATCATAGATAGTAGAAGCATCAATAGATTGGATTACAGCTTCACGCTTTACGTTGCAAAACAAAGCCAATTTGTATCGCAAATCATCTGAAAGTTCATGTTCAGTACGACATACCAAAATATCGGCTTTGATACCACTTTCCATTAAAGTTTTTACACTATGTTGTGTGGGTTTTGTTTTCAATTCACCAGCAGCAGCAAGGAAAGGAACTAAAGTAAGATGCACTACAATTCCGTTATTTTCACCCAAATCCCAAAGCAATTGCCGAACCGATTCAATATAAGGCAACGACTCAATATCGCCTACTGTACCACCAATTTCGGTAATAACGATGTCATATTCACCAGTTTCTCCCAGAATTTGAATACGTTCTTTGATTTCGTTTGTAATATGAGGAACTACTTGTACGGTTTTTCCAAGAAATTCGCCTCGGCGTTCTTTTTCGATAACGCTTTGGTAAATTCGTCCCGTAGTAACGTTATTGGCTTGTGATGTATGTACATTCAGAAAACGCTCGTAGTGCCCCAAATCAAGGTCAGTTTCAGCACCATCTTCCGTAACAAAACATTCACCATGTTCGTACGGATTTAGTGTTCCTGGATCTACATTGATGTAGGGGTCAAATTTCTGAATCGTAACACGATAGTCGCGTGCTTGTAGTAACTTTGCAAGTGATGCGGCAATGATACCTTTCCCCAGCGAAGAAGTTACTCCTCCTGTTACAAAAATATATTTGGGCTTAGTCATTGTATGAAGTTATTTCAATTCTAATGGGCAAAAGTATGATTTTTATTTTAAAATAAAAAATAAGTATATAATAAAAAATAAAACTGTTTAAAATCAGTATATTACATCTTGTTTTTGATATAGTACAAACACTCACAAATTTTTAAAAAGCATCTCAATCTGATAATTTATTTATATTTTTTAATTAAATGGTAGTGTAATAGTTTGATTTTTTGTTAGTTGTGATTTTTATCATGAAAAGTAATAATATAATTAAAGAAAGCAATTTTTGCTGAAAAAAATTAAAATTCTAAAACGATTTTTGCAATCGAAAAATAAATAAGAATACCCAAAACATCGTTGCTTGTAGTAATAAAAGGTCCTGTGGCTACTGCTGGATCAATATTTCTTTTATGCAGAAAAATAGGAATAAAAGTCCCAATAATAGCAGCATTGACAATAACAGTAACCAAAGCTATGGCTACTGTTATGCTTATCATATAATTGGCTTTGAAAGCAAAATGACTTACCAAAATAACGATTCCAGCTATTGCCAATCCGTTGATGAGTCCCAACATAAATTCTTTAAGAAGCCTTCCAAGTACTTGACTGTCAATAGAATTATTAGCTAATCCTTGTACCACGATTGCAGATGATTGTACTCCTACATTACCAGCTGTAGCTTGTATTAGTGGTATGAAAATCAATAGGATAGGGTAGGAGTTCATTGCGTTTTGAAATCCGTTGATAATGCTGGCTGCTCCCAGTCCGCCAAACATCCCAATTAGTAGCCAAGGAAGACGTGCTTTGGTAAGTTTCCAAATGCTATCATCTGCTTCGACATCATCAGTGATACCAGCTGCCAATTGGTAATCTTTTTCAGCTTCTTCTTTGATAACATCCACAATATCGTCAATGGTAATGCGACCCACTAGGCGTTTCATTTCATCAACTACTGGGATAGCCTCCAAATCATATTTTGACATAATTCGGGCTACATCTTCGGCGGCATCGGTAACGTACACATAGTCTACTTTTGGGATATAAATATCTTTTACATTGGAGCGAGTGGAGGTGGTAAGTAGGTCTTTGAGTGAGAGCCGTCCTTTCAGTACATCATTATCATCTACTACATAAATAGAATGTACACGCTTTACAAATTCGGCTTGTTCACGCATTTCTTTTACACACTTGAGTACATTCCAGTTTTCGTTGACTTTAACGAGTTCCTTTGCCATTAATCCTCCCGCAGTATCTTCGTCATAACGAAGTAGTTCCACGATATCTTTAGCGTGTTCTACATCTTCAATGTAGGAAATTACTTCTGTTTTTCGACTTTCGGGAAGTTCAGAAATAATATCTACGGCATCGTCCGTGTCCAGTTCTATTAATTCATCAGCAATTTCTTTGGCAGATAATTTTTCTAATACTTTATCACGAAATTCTTCGTCCAATTCGGTAATGACATCGGCTGTTTTATCGGTATCTACTAAGCGGATAATGTAAATTGCTTCCTCGATATTCAATTCGTGGATGATTTCGGCAATATCAGCATAATGTAAATCATTGAGTAGCAATGTGAGGTCTCGATTGCGTTTTTCGGCAATGAGAATTTCTATTTGCTCAATGAGTTCATCTGTTAGTTTGAATGTAGACATAACTTCGTGTGTTTTAACTGGATGATTGATTGTCCTTTTTGTTAAAATATATATATGTTTTTCAGTGAGTTGCGTTTTGTTTTTGGCTATCTATCATTTGGGTTATTGTTACGAACTCTTCCCACGAAAGTTGCTCGGGGCGTTTGTCAAAAATGGAATTTAATTTTAATTCGTCTGAAATTATGAAAGATTTTAGACTATTTCTTAAAGTTTTTCGTCTTTGTTGGAAAGCCGTTTTTACTACCGAAAAAAAATGTTTTTCATCACAATCTAAATGATAATTTTCTTTTCTAATTAATTGTAGAACGCCACTTTTAACTTTTGGAGGTGGATTAAAAACCTGCTCGGAAACTGTGAATAGGTATTTTGCATCATAAAACGCTTGTATAAGCACTGATAGTATGCCGTAGGTTTTGCTTCCAGCCTTTTCACAGATACGTTCAGCTACTTCTTTTTGAAACATTCCACTGAATTCAGGAATGAAATCCCGCAATTCCAGCACTTTGAAAATTATTTGTGATGAAATGTTATACGGAAAATTTCCAATAATAGCAAATGGTTGCTTGAAATAAGAAATGATATCAAACTTTAAAAAATCTCCATAAATGATTTTATTTTGCAGTTCTGGAAAATGGGTTTCAAGGTACGCCACCGACTCTCGGTCTATTTCGATAACGTGTATATCGGTTTTTTTTTTCAACAAAAATTGAGTAAGAACACCCATTCCAGGTCCTATTTCCAATACTTTTTCATATCCTGAAAGTGAAAGCGTATCAGCTATTTTTTCGGCTACATTGAGGTCTTTTAAAAAATGTTGACCTAAGTGTTTTTTTGCTTTAACTAACATATATTTTTATTGGATTGACAAGTTTTTGTTAATATTCAATTCTTTAAGTTCCGTGCCGAACGTAAGAACACTATCGCCAAAAGTATCCGTACAGAGTTTTTGCAAGTCAGGTACTTCATTGGTAATGAAATCAAATAAGTCTTGTGGCAATGATGTTTGGTGATGGACTGCAAAGTTAAAGTCAGGAGTAGCATTCAGAATCTTAAAAATTCTGACAGACATTATTTTCCCAATATTATTTACCTTTGGAATATATACATTTTCAAACCAATTCAGCCACGACACATATATATTAGGGTTCACAACAAACGTCAGATTATAAACATACATAAATTTTAGTTTTTGCAAAAATATAAAAAATAATTTGACATATAGATTTCTTAGCAAAAGTTTTTGTATTTTATTGATTAATTGTAGAGTTATAAAAAAAAACAGAAATAGCTTTTATTTCCACTTTGTTGTTTATCAGTATATTATCAATTATATATAAATTTTTTTGAAAAAAAACTTCCTAAAAATTTTGGTGGTTTTTAAAAAAAGTATTACTTTTGCACCCGCTTTCAGATAGGCAATAGGTCGGTACGACC
>JAUNHN010000254.1 GCA_030523915.1 Capnocytophaga sp.
ATTTTTTTCGTAAAAAAACCTTGATTTGTTTGTAAATTTACAAAAGAAAATATCTTATTTTATTTACTTTTTATATCTGTAATGTCCTATTATTTTAAAATCAAAGAGACAATCCTCTAACACCTGCCCTGCTCCTATATTATGTATAATTTTCAGTCGTTTTTTATCAACAGATTTCACATTTGAAACAATTCCTATATGTATTTGATTATTTGCAAGTTGCCAACAAACTATATCACCTGCTTTATAGTCTATTGGATTTTCAGAAATCGTTTTCGTAACACCATAACGAGCGAAAAAAATCATTAAATTTGGCACACGCCTATGGTCTATATTTGTATCGGGTTTGGTTAGCTTCCAATATTTTGGATATTTTGCGAAATTGGCTTTCATATCCTGATGCACTTCTTTTTGCAAGTCAATTCCTAACTTTCGGTATGCCCGAATTACAACATCAGTACAAACTCCCCTACCTGATGGTACATCTCCATTAGGATATTTTATACCGAAATAAGTGGGGTCATAGATTACCTTTTGCTTGGTAAGCGTTAAAGCTGAATCTGCCAAACGCTTATAAAAATCCTCTTGTGTATAAGCGAATAAAGGCAATAGCAAGTAAACAATTAAACGTCTCATAATCAAAAAAAAGGGTTAGCAAAGCCAACCCTTTCTAAAAAATCTTTTAATTGGCTACCTCACTAATAAATTTAATTCGGTAGATACGCAGTTCATCGTCTTCGTATTCGCCGTCAAATTCTTTAGAGGCGATTGAAATTTTATCCGATTCGGCTTCCATAAAGTAATCGTGAAGCTCTTCTTGTTGTTCTTCGTCAAAAATTTCATCTACCCAATAGTTTATATCTAATTTCGTTCCGCTATAAACGATTTGTTCCAATTCTTTTAAAAACTCATCCATTTCCAGTCCTTTTGCTTTGGCTATATCTGGTAGTGGTAGCTTTCTATCCACATTTTGAATGATATAGAGCTTCAAAGAAGAGTTTGAACCTGTGGTTTTTACAATCAAATCTTCGGCACGAAGAATGTCATTTTCTTCTACGTATCTACCTATAAGTTCAATAAATTCTGCTCCGTATTTTTTTGCTTTTCCTTCGCCAACTCCGTGAACGTTAGTTAGTTCTGAAATTGTAATCGGATATTTTAGAGCCATATCTTCAAGCGATGGGTCTTGAAAAACCACAAAAGGTGGAACTCCTTTTTTCTTAGCTACTTTCTTGCGTAAATCCTTGAGCATACCTAAAAGTACTTCGTCGGCTACACCACCTCCTGAAGCATTTGTATCTTCTGGGTCTTCTTCGTAAACGTGGTCTTCGGTCATCATAAATGATGATACATTATTGAGATATTCCCTTCCTTTATCGGTAATGAACATAACTCCATAGGTTTCTATATCTTTATGAATCAACCCATTAACCATAACTTGACGGAGTAATGCCATCCAATATAAATCGTCCTTCTCTTTACCTATCCCAAAGAAAGATTGTTCATCTATTTTGTGCGATTTGATAAGG
>JAUNHN010000255.1 GCA_030523915.1 Capnocytophaga sp.
ATACCAATTGCCGTTTTTGTCTTTTTGTCTTTGGAAAAATTTATAATCAAACTTTTTAAAATTGAGTTCCAAAAAACGGTAAAAATAGTTGTGATTATAAAACATATACGGCATAAACTCCGCCTGAAAATCGCTTTGGCATTCAAACTCGTTGTTTTTGTAGATTTGCACAAAGGCTTTTAAATCGTCTTTGGTCAAGTCATTGTGTTTGGTAGGTTCGCTCATTGCCAAATCAAACGCAAATACCTCAATGCCATTGCCTTCCCACCATTCCCACAGCCATACATCGGACAAATCTTTGCCTGTAAGCTCGGATAGATAGCTTTCCATTTTTTTGTATTCGGTTTCAAAGACTTCTTCGGGCGTATCTTCGCTTTGAGCGTCCCAAAATTGCTCGTATTCTTGCAATCGCTTTAAAATAAGCGGATAATGTTTTTCCGCTGTTTTCCAATCGGGGCGGAGTTCTTTTCTTAATGTGTTCATTTTTTAATAATTCAAGCTTTTAAAAATTAACGACCAATGGACAGTTTTTCAATATCAAGTTCAGTCATTTCATCTGTGGAAAGGTTTAAAATAGCGCCTGTATTGGTCATTGCCAAATTGTGAAAATATGGCGTTAATCGTCCTTTTATATCCACTTGTTTGCTGATAAATTCGCCATTAGTCAAGTTTATTCGGTGTTGGGCATCAAAAACAATTTGGTTTTCAAAACAGAAAAAATACGGGGCGTAGTAAAAAGTGTCCCAATTTAACTTTTGAGTTTTCCAAATAATATCGCCTTTGCTATTAAATTTTATTCCAAAATAATCACCATCAATAGCGAAAAATTCATCATTACCAATGGGCAAAACGCGATGAATGAGTTTTTTTGAACCCAAGTGTAGCACAGTTTCTGTTAATGTATGCAAATCCAATAAAATTACCTCATCTTTTTTGCGACTGCTTGGATACACAAAAATAGATTTTGAAGCGTACAACCCGCAGTATTCCAAAGGATTATTTCCTTGCATAAAATGCACAATTTCATTTTTCTGTGTATCAAAAATAAACAACTTATCGTCTGATTTTCCTTTTATATCGGCACGAACAACCAACAAATGTGGTATGCTAGTAAATAGTGCTTCATAGCCGAAAAAAATATTGGTTTCAAAAAGCAATTCGCTACTTTTGATGTTAAAAATTTTGGTCTTGCGTTTTTTCTTTTCATAGGTTATATCAATAGTCAAAACCTTTGTGCCACAGAGCGAAATATCGCGTAATTCGTTTTCGTTCGGTGCATTGCTGTATATCAGTTTTTCATTGGTGTTAAAATCAATAACGAAACTGTCTATTTGCTCACCTCTGTCATTGTAGCAATTAAAAAATGCAGTATTGGAGACATTATGCACCCCAAATCCAAGATAGACTGTTTTTTTCATTGTATTTCTCTTAAAAAATTAATCATTATATGTCTTTATATCTCTTATCAAACAGTATAAACCATTGACAATTAACCATTAACAATTATCAATTATTTTCCATTTTTTCA
>JAUNHN010000256.1 GCA_030523915.1 Capnocytophaga sp.
TTTAATATCAAAATTCATTCAGTAAAAAATTTTTGCAAAAGTAGTAAAAAACTCTGAAGTAAAAACGATAGTACCAAAGATTATCTGAAAAACATCAAAACTGTCCCTTTTCGGATAGCCTTAATTTAAAATTCAGGTAGTGTCATACATATTTATTTTGTTAGGATAACTACTTATTACAGCCCCTAAACAACATATTCTATACCGTTTTTACCCCCTTAATCCGTGTGAAATTTGACAACGTTACGGATAGCCCTCCGACAAACAGGACAGAATCCCTTGGGGTCGTTTGATTTCATTCGGCAGTCTTGCATAGGGCTGAAAATTCCCTTAGAAACATAGCCTCCTCCCTCAAAAACTCCTATTGATTTTTGGTATTTATCCGTGCGAGGAGTAGGAATTGGCGTTGTTTTATGTACCATATCTTTCCATTTTCGCTCAAAATTGACCATAGAAGTAATATTTTCCTCCCAAGGTTCTATTTTAAGATTGTAATAAGCATCAAACGCTGTCGAAGAAGTGTAATATTCGTCTGCCAAACCAGCAAAACCGTGTCCAAATTCGTGAACAAAAACCTTTTCGGACAAGCTGTCGTCAGCAGTTGCTAAATTCAAATGGTTGTAAAATCCGCCCCCACCATACGTTTTCGTATTGACCAAAATATATATCTGGTCATACGGCACAAGCGAGGCAGCATCAGCAATGGCAGCCATATTATTGGTAGTCAAATATCGCTCCATATCAAAAGTATAAAACGAAGCATCGAAAGCCGTTTGTTTAAAAACGTGTTTTCCAGGTATATCCGTTCCCGATTCCTGCGAGGAAACACCAACAGCATATACGTTAAAATCTTTTTTCAACTCATTAAACGGCGGAATGGTAAACATATAATCCGTCATACGCTGAGCATCAGCATAGAATTTCTCGATTTCATCGGCTGTATATCCCTCTGCCAATATTACCAAATCCACTTTTTGAGCAGACTTGCCATTTTCAAGCAGTTTTTTAATAAGATAGGAGGTTATTTTTTCTTTTTTAATAAAATAATCATTCGGATTGATACTTTTTTCAAAGATTACATCAAATTTTCCTTGATAATTTCGCTTTTCAATATGTAATTTTAGTGTTTTTGTAGGAAAAGGCACTTGAATAGCGTGAGAAAACATTCTTTTTTCAGTTTTAGCTGCTTCTGTATGTAGCCATTCATTAAAAAGGGAATTAAATCCTTTGGAAAAAACAATTTTTTGCGTTTCCATATCCATTAATTGCAATCGTAATTCACCATAATTCGGATAAATTAAATTCTTTTCTGAACCTCCCCAAAAAGGTTCTTCTTTGAGCTGTGTGATTAGTACGTCCGAAGTTTTTACATCGCCAATTAACTGAAAATCAATGCGAAGACTTTTACTAAAATCAAATACAGCTACTTCTTGCGAATGTATTTGTGCAAAAAATAAAAAACTAAAAAATAAGAAAATATATTTCATCTGATAAAAGTTTAGTATATTTGTGGTTCTAATTTTGGT
>JAUNHN010000257.1 GCA_030523915.1 Capnocytophaga sp.
AAATGACTTATCGTTTTTTCATCGCTAATGGTTTGTTCTGTATCCAAATAGGTATTAGTCGTTAAATTATGTTCTGTGATAATGGCATCTTCGTCTTCTTTCGATGTAGAATATTGATAATCAGCGGTTAATTTATGTCCATTTTCATTGAATTTATGTTCAAAGTTTAGCGAATATTGAAAACGATAATCATCCTCTGTTTCTAAATTATTTCGATAGCGTTGGGCAGTAAGATTTTTATTAATATCATAATTGTAGAAATCTACATCAGTGGTATTCTCTCCATCGTTTTTTCCGAAAACAAGACTATTGGTTATTGATGATTTATTATTGAAACGATATTCTGCACCTATATTTGCGTTGAATCCTTCTCTGAAACGATTTGTTTCTCTGAATTCATCTTGAAAGTTGGCTGTATTGCCCGAAGTATCCAAGTTTTCTTGAAGAAATTTTGTATTTCCAGGCGAATTCCTTTTTTGATAAGATAAATTTGTGAAAAATGTCCAATCTTCTTTGCGTAAACTTAAATTTGTTCCTAATTCATACGCTTCTGGATACCCAATTGAAGCCGTTACAGACCCCATAAAGCCAGTAGCACCACCTTTTCTCAGAATAATATTAATAATTCCTGCTGTTCCTTCTGCCTCATAACGTGATGATGGGTTGGAAATCACCTCTATACGTTCGATAGCCTCGGCAGGTAGCTGTCGCAAAGCCTCATCATTTACACCCGATAAAGCCGATGGTTTTCCGTTAATTAGAATTTGTACACTTTCGTTACCTCTGAAACTTACTTTTCCTTCCACATCTACTGAAACTGAAGGTACGTTATCTAACACGTCTGAAACTGAACCTCCTTTAACAGTCATATCTTGTCCCACATTGTAGACTTTTTTGTCCAAATGTAATTCTACTGTGGTGCGTTCACCCATAACTTCCACACCTTCAAGTTGTTCTACGTCAGATTGTAAGTTAATGACACCTAATTTTTTATCAGAATTCAAATTGAAATTATTCAATTCATAATTTTTGAATGAAAAAAATTGAATTTTTAAATGATACATTCCTTTAGGAGCTTTGATGTCAAATTCTCCATTTTCGTTGGTTATGCCTCCTGTTATTTTGCTCGGGTTGTCAATGGATTGAAGCACGATAGTAGCATATTCTAATGGTACTTTGGTGTCATCTTCGATAACCTTCCCAGTGATTGCATACTCTTGTCCCCAAAGCGAGGCAGATATTAAAGTTAATAAAAAAACAATTTTTTTCATAAGATGTATTTATATTTTCGAAATGTATTCTCTTAGACTTAGAAAAAGACAAAAGGTTTAATTCATTTAACTTCAAAAAATTAAAAACTTTAAAGTTCGATGATTCATTATCTTACTTATTGAAAAATCAAATGTACATAGCGAAAACGTATTATTGTTAAATTTCTCTTACTTTTTGTACCCTTTTTTGGCGTATTTATTTTTTTCAATTATTTTTGTTTTTAAATAAAGAAGAAAACTATGATTACATT
>JAUNHN010000002.1 GCA_030523915.1 Capnocytophaga sp.
TTTCCCTTGTTAGGGTTTATACTGTTTTTGTGTTTTTGCTTCTGTCAGGCTGAGCTAAGTCGAAGCATTATGCGTTTTTTGGGCTTCGACTTCGCTCAGCCTGACAGTTGTATTTTTGTTGTGTGTGTTTTTGCTGTTAATAGATAGCTATATTAATTGTCGATGATTAGAAATATAGTATGCTATTTATGTGTATTTTATTCTTTTTTACTTCTGTCAGGCTGAGCGAAGTCGAAGCCTTGTGTATTTATTGGACTTCGACTTCGCTCAGTCTGACAGTTGTGTTTTTGTTGTGTTTTTTTTTGCTGTTAATAGATAACTGTATTAATTGTTAATGATTAAAAATATAGTATGCTATTTATGTGTATTTTGTTTCTTTTTATTTCTGTCAGGCTGAGCGTAGTCGAAGCCTTGTGTATTTGTTGGACTTCGACTTCGCTCAGCCTGACAGTTGTGTTTTTGTTATGTGTGTTTATATGCAATCAGTAAATGTATTAATAATAAATAATTAAAAACGTCCCTTTTGCCGAAAGGTAGTTTTATAAAAAAGAAAACTATCGTTATGTCCCCACAACGATAGTCGATTGTTTAACTTAAATTTAATGTATTATGAACATTTATAGTTCGTTCTCTTTCGGAGTTGTTTTCTTGCTTCGTCCTTTGGCGATTTGCTTGGCTCTGTCTACTTCTCGGTTGATGTTGTCCGATAGTTTTTGGTAGTCATCTTTGTTTTCCAGTAGGGCTAAAGCATTGATGCGTTTGCATAGTTCTGTAAAGCTCTTTTGCATATCGTTACGTGCTTCTTGCACTTTGCCTGTTTCTACGGAGGCTTCGTAGCTGATGCGGTCTTTGAATACCTTTTGGAACTCGTTATTAAGCGTTCTGAGTTCGTCTATCCAGCGTGTCGCTCCTATCTTTTGGATATCTTTTTTTACTTCTGTGGCGTCCAGCTCACTAAGAAGGTTGATAATAATACCCGTTTTCTCAGAAAGACCTAAGCTCTGAATGTTTTTTCCGAATCCCTCTACGATGTTCTTAATGCGTTTTGCTGCTTCGGAACTTGCCGCATCGGGGAAGTTCTCATAGGCACGAATGTGAGCGTTAAGCCCTACGATGACCCCGTCGCGTTTGGTCTTTAACTCGTTAATCTTTTCCGTGTATCCCGACTTGCGGACACCTACCAGTACGGCATCAAAAGCGTTGTACTTTACCATAAAGTCGTTTTCAAAGAAATCTTTTAGCTTTAAGGTCTCCAAGTCTTCGGATAGGGCGTAATCTTTTGTGTTTGTCATTAAGGCGAAAAACTCCATCAATCGGATATCTTTCAAGTAGCTTGCTTTAATCATAGGAATAAAATTAGATGTTTTACAATTGTTTTTTAAGCCTCATAATGGTTCAAAGGCGAAATTTGCTTACAAAGATAAAACTATTTTTTTGAAAAGTCAAGCATTTTAGTATTTTTTTCACACAAAAAAAATATTTTTAGGTCAAAATGATGTGTTTTGAGGTTCAGACTATCGTTTTGTAATGCTGTTTTGTCAAAGAACGTAGCTCTACCGATATGAATATCGGCTGTGAGCGATTAGTTTTCCCCTTGTAGGGTACGATATAGTTTGCTTTTTGTACCTACGATGCTCAGGCAGGTACGTGCTGCCCCGATGGTAACGCCCAGTAGTCCGTGCATATTCACAGTTTGTCCTGTAAGGAAAAGATTGGGGATATGCGTATGGGCAGCGATAAGATTGCTCATCGGGCTATCGGCACTTTTGTCGTAACCGTAGCAATTTCCTTGCTCCGTACCTATATAGTCGCGGTAGGTGAGGGGCGTGGAAGTGTAATGAGCCTTGATATGGCTACGGATGTCAGGGTATTTTTGTTCCAACAAATCCAATAGGCGTTGGGTGCAACGGTCTTTAAAGCTCTGGTACTGCCCTCCGCGTTGGCGTACGTGTGTTTTGGTGTTGAATGTATCTCCCCACGGGGCTACGTCCTCGTATTTCATATAGGTCAGCAGGGTGATACTTTCGGCGTAATGCGGGTTATTTTCGTTAGGGTTCATCGAAAGCATATAGCTCAAAGGGAACTCGTCCGCATTGTATCTATTGGCGTGCCATAGGCTTTCCTTGTCCCTAAACCAATATACATTGTAAGGCAAGTACGGAAAGCTATTGGGGTGCATTACAAGGTGCAATGAGAACGCCCCCACGATAGGTTTGAGCTGCTCGATGCGGTTACAGAACGCCCGTTTGAAGCGTGCTGTACCAGCCATTGCAATCGTGTTTTTTACGTCAATATTGGAAATGAATGTATCGGCAACGTATTCTTTTCCGTCTTGGGTATGAGCCGATGCGATGTGCTTGTCGTTATATGAAAAGTGAGTTACTTCGCTGTGTTTGAATAGTTCGCCCCCCAGTCGGCGGAGTTCTTTTACTAATAATTTGGTTAGTTGTGAGCCTCCTCTTCGGAATCTGAAAGCACTCTCGATGTATGAATTTACCGTCAGGGCGTGTACATAGAGCGGTGTATGCGGATAGTTCCCTCCATACAAAAAGCTCGAACCCAGCAGTACCGCTTGTAGGGTAGTGTCGGGGGTAAGTTCCTTTATAAAATCATTGATTTTGAGCGAAAGGGTTTCCGTATTATAGATGCCTTTGGGGATAAATCGGTACAGCGGAAACTGGTCGCATACGGTTGTGAGTGTCTGTACGTATCGCTCCAAAGCCTTTTTTTCCTTAGGGAAATAGGGGAGGAGCTGGGCTACAAAGTTATGATGCCCTTGTGCGTGAGGGTATTCCGTTTGCGGGTCGGTAGCAAAGCAGATGCGGTCGTATCCGTTGGGGTCAAGGGGCAGGAGTTCGAGGCTACTGGCAATACCTGCATAGTCGAAGTATCGGTATAGGATTTGCCCTTCTTGGAGGCTTCCTACGTAGTGAACGCCCGTATCGAAAATGATTTTGTCCCGTACGAAGGTCTGCAAGTTACCACCATATTGGTTATTTTTCTCCAATACGCATACTTTCTTACCTTCTTTGGCAAGAAAAAGGGCTGACATCAGTCCGCCAAGACCACTTCCTATAATCACAACGTCGTATTTGGTTTGCATTGGGCTACGTATTGGGTTGATTTTTATGCTTTTGCTTTTTGTAGAAAAGGATTACGTATTTGTATTGAAAAACATTCCTTTTCGTAAAAACTCGACAAACTGTTCTTTGTTATATATTTCCTGATTGATGATAATCGTATCGCATTGAAAATCACTGCTAATCTCCTTATGGTAAGTTACTTTCCGAATGCGTGTGATGTATGACTGCTGAGCGATTTGGCGTTTCTGGTCATCTGCTATAACTGATATGATTTCCCGTTGGGGGTAGGTGAGTAGTAGCAGAAAGTCCAGCTGCCCGTAATCGTCTACAATGTGCAGTATACGAGCCTTTGCGGGAAGCGAATGACTCAGCTGGTGGTACTTATGCTTGTTTAGGGCAAAGTCCTTGCGTACAGCTTGTATCACGTGAGGCTCTTTGTACAAGAAGTTGAGCATCAATTTATGTTTAAGATAATCTGCCCCTTCCAGTACGTGGCGTATTTCGGCAAAGCGTTCCCGATAATGAGCGAGGATTTTTTTAGTTCGTTCGCTATATGTACTGCCAAAACGTGGGTCGCTCGGGAGTATAGGAGCATCGGCTACTACCGTAATGGCACCGTTATAGATGATAATATCGCCTTTGGGCTGTACTTCCGAGTTGCCGTGGATATATACAGGAATTATGGGAAGCGAAAACTGCTCCGCCACGTAGAATGCCCCCTTGTGGAAACGGTGAATGACGTTGCTCTCAGAGCGTGTTCCTTCGGGGAAAATCATTATAGAGGTGTGGTTCTCGACGTTCCATTGAAAAATTTCCATACCTTGCTCTACCCCTTTGGAAGCAGGGAAAAAGCCCATCGCCCGTACGTACTTCCCAAAAACAGGCGAGTTATACACCCAGTCATTGACGATGTAACTGATACGATGCGTAAGCATTCCCATTGCTAAGGTATCTAACCACGAAGTATGGTTAGCGATGACCACCGACGACTCTCCAAAGTCCAGATTATGCGGATTCTCTACCCTTTTATTCACAAACGGATTGGAGTACAACACCGATGTAGTCCCTTTACTTACGATGCGTCGTAGCCATTCCCTCTTCTTTGGGAAAAATTTCAGCACTACCCAGCTCACGTACGATAGTGTTACCGATAGCGTAACGTAATACAGCGTAGAGCATACCGAGTGCAGAAACATTCGTAGGGTTACTGGCGAAAGCCCTCTGTTAGGACGAGCAAACACGAACCACCGATACACCGTAGGGTAAAACACAAAAGTAATCAGCAAAGCGGTAAAGATACCAATGAGCGACACCGATGCGATAGACCGCAGTGCTGGGTGCTTAGCGAAAATCAACGTCCCGATAGCCAAAAGGGTCGTAATGGAAGCCAGTAAAACCGATACTTTGTACACAGGAAGCTCGTCCCTGCCCGTTGTATAGTCTTTCTGCAAGGCACAAGTCATAAATATGCTGAAATCAACGGCGTGTCCAAGTACTAAGGTGCATACTATCATACTGAAAACGTTGAATTCAATGCCTAACCAGTTCATTACCGACGAGGTAATAACCCCCGTTATGGTAATCGGGATAAGCGTGAGCAGTACGAGTTCTATCCTACGGAAGAATAACCATAGGATTACCGTAATGGCAATGAAGGAATAACTCGCCAGCGATAACACGTCGTCTTTTAGCTTTCCTAAGAAAGTTTCATTTAGCGTTTTCCTATCGATAACGATAGCGGAAGTTTGGGCTTCTATTTGTTCAATGAATGCCTCCCGCATCGGTGCGGTGAGCTTTACTAAATTGGCAATCGTATAGAAGCCGTCCTTCTCGGTGATGAAATCTGCTATCGGTATGGCAGCGAGTTGGCTGTAATCGGCAAGGGTTTCAATAGGAAGGTATTGCTCTTCGAGGGACTGAAAGAAAGGCTCGTAGGTATTTGGCTTAAAGCCGATGTTTTCCCCAAGGGCGATAAGGTCTGTCCGCACTTGCGATTTGCGTTCTTCTGTCCAAAATTCCTCCCATCGGGCGATGCGTTTGCGTTGTTCTTCTACGGGAAGTACGATGCCCCCCAGTGAGCTGAATTGGTGTATTTGATTTGCTTCTTTTGATGTGATGAGAGCTTGGTAGATGCGTTGGTTTTTGGTTAAGGCTTCTTCGAGCGAGTTGCCATAAGCGGTTGCATAAACGGACTTGTACTCGCTGTCGGTAAGCTGTTCCAGCTTGTGTTGTGCTTTGGAGAAGCGGTCGTTTATATAGTTGATTTGGGTAATATCCCCATTAAACCGAACGTCTTTGAAAGTAAATACACTCACGATGATGATAACCAGAGAGCCGATAACCAGCCATTTATTTCGGTGGAAGGGATACGCCCCTATGCTGTCGAGGAATGTTTTGCGGGCTTCTATCGTCCTGCCTCCCCGATATAAATGCGGAATAAACACCAGCGACAGCCCCGCAGACACCATAATACCAACGAAAGCAAAAAGACCCAAGTCCTGCATCACCTCCGAATGTACAAACAGCAAACACAAGAAAGAAAGGGCAGTGGTAATGCTACTCAGCAGCACAGGAGTTGTTACCGACCTGTACAAATCGGTTATGTTTTTAGCTACTTTGTAGTGCGTGAGGATATGTAAGGAGTAATCGACCGTAACGCCTAACAATACCGCTCCCAGACTGATAGAAATAGCCGATATTTTCCCCTTAAAGAGGTATAAGAAAGCCAATGCCGACACCACCCCCACTACCGATGGCACAAAGGCAATGAGTGGCACAAACACACTTCTATAAAAGAACGCAAGTAAAAGATACAAAACCGATAGTGAAATGACCACCGTAGTAAGGATGTCGGTCTTAATCTGTGTGGCGTTACTCACAGCGATAAAGGGGGCTCCGAAGAATTCGCAGGAAGCACTTGCTTTGTACCTATCGTTAAACCTGTTTTGCATTGCCTCTAACTGCTGAACAAACGCCGTGTTGTGTTCAGTATCATTTCCGTGATACTTCGGGTTGATAAAGAACAGAATATGCTGATTGTCGTTTGTGGTTAAGTATCCGTCCGTAATCTTGAAATTTGTACCAAGATTAAGCTCTTGTAGCTTATTCAAACCTGTAAACGTAAGCCCGAAAGGGTCTTTCCTCATAAAGGATTGCGTTATTGTTCCTGCTGGGGTAAGCATTGCTTTGTAGTGAGATGAGGTAAGAGCCTCCAAACTGTCCTTATCCAGCTGGTTTGACAGCTGTTGGTATTCCTTTTCGGTCAAAAACAGAGGTAGGTGTTCATTGACAAAGCTCCACGTTTGTTCCATATCCTCATCAGTAACAAAGCCTTGTATTTCAGTGATATGTGTTCCCATTTGGGAAGTAATGCTATCGCGTAGTTCATCGGCAAGAGCCTGTATGTCAGTAAGTGTTCCGTTGGGTTCTTTGTTTATAATGACAGATACTTTATCTGCGAAATTGAGCTGTTTTAGTATTTTGGAGGTAAGGGAAGTCTTCTCATTTTGAGGTAGAATCCGTGTAATATCTTCCTCAAAACGAAGTTTGGATACCAGCAATGTGGCTATGACTCCCCAGATAAATAGTAACCCGAAAGATAGCAGTCTATTACGTGAAATGAATTGGTATATTTTGACTAACATATAACAGCTTTGTGCGTACAAAACTATGAAAAAAATGTTAATATTCAGCGATATTATTTGATTTTTTTATTCTTTAATTTGAGAAAAAGGTAGGTTAGACCACCGAGTATGAAAGCCGTGATAGTAGCTAAAACGATACTCCCAATAAGGTATTGAAGGAGATTGCTTTTGATAAATTCGGTAGTGATTTCGGCTTTTTTGGGAAGAATGCTTCCGCCCACGAATACTGTCCCAACTTTGAGAGAACCCAATATAATGAAAGGAATCATAGGCGGAATACTTACGTTGGAACACAAAAACGCCAATGATTTGTTCAGTTTGAAAAGCACAGCTAAGGAAATAACGATAAGCGTTTGAAACCCCCAAAAAGGAGCAATTCCGCAGAAAATACCTAATGCTACCGATAGTGATTTTACTTCATCAGAGGCATTGCTTTCCAAGAGGTCTTCCTTTATGAAGCGTTTAAGACTTTTTTTTTTAAGTTACGAAAGAAGTTTCGAGGTTTGATGTAGAGCAAGGTGATAATAACAAGTACGGTGTTAAGGAGGCTAATTCGGGTAAAATCCCTTAACGGTCGGAAATGCGATACTCGTTCCGAAGGATCATATAAAACCTTGATAGGCACATTTTTAAGTGTGATTCCTTTCCAGCTTGTACGTACCAAAATTTCTATTTCGAATTCAAATTTCTGAGTGAAATACTTTTTAGGGAGATATCCCAAAGGATATAAGCGATAGCCCGATTGGGTATCGGTGAGCTTTACACCTGTCTCAAAATGAAACCAAAAGTTAGAAAATCTATGCCCGAAGCTACTTTTTTTAGGTACAGAATCTTGACTCATATCCCGACTTCCTACAAGCAAAATAGGTTTACTGCTTTGCTCTAACTCATTGATAAATATAGGAATATCATCAGGATAGTGCTGCCCATCGGAATCAATAGTTAAAGCGTATTGATATCCTAATGCTAAGGCTCTACGGAAGCCCGTTTTTAACGCATTTCCTTTTCCTTTATTTGTAGATAAAGTTATGATTTCCAGATTTTTATATTCAGATAGAATCGTGCTTGTATCATCAGTAGCACCATCGTTTATTACGATAATATGGTGTGTGAAGCGAAGAATACCATCAAGTACCCTACGCAAGGTTTTGGCATTATTATAGGTGGGGACAAGTACACAAATGCGATGTTTTTCGATTTTTTCGCTGATAATTGTATTCATTTTACAAATCTTTCTTTTTCTTCTTCTGAAAAAACATTGGATTTTTTAACATAGTTACCTATGTACTTTTGCATTGTAAGAGGCTGTTTGTCAATGTGTTTTAAAATAAAATTTTTATCATCATTTATATTTTTACGATAAGGAATTATTTTGGGTAAATTCTCCTGAACACTCAGACGGATAAGGCGAATTTCAATGTCATTGGGCTGATTAGTTATAGCATTTTCGATGAGATTTTTTCCAGATTTTAATAATTCTGCTTTCTTTTTTGCGTATTTGGCATAAATCATTTGGGAAGCACCCACATAGGCTGAAACGATAGGATTCTCAGAGGTTGATTTTTCCATAAATTCATAAAAATGTAGTGCTTTTTCCTCTGAAGAAGAAGCTGTTATATACGCATTTCGGATGTTTTCCAGCGATTGGGCTTTTAAGGAAAAGCAAATTAGGAAAAATAGAAAAAATCTTAACATATTTTATAAGTATTCGTAAGTTTTAGAGCAATTGTATCATCAAATGAAGTAGTATTTTTTACTACGATATTTTCCTCATTATCAGTAATATCCAAAGTTAAATTTAGTTTTGGATTGATTTCAGGATTGATAAGAGCCATAAATTTTACATTGGAAGTTTTGGATAAAAATAATTTTTTTTGAGTGATTTCTTCTGTTAAATTTTTGATTATCTGTAACATACACACTCCTGGTGTAATAGGATTGTCAGGAAAATGCCCTTTGAAAATAAGATGTTTTTCATTTAGAAGAATGTTACAATTATATTTTCCTTCTTCCGTTTGGTTTAGTGCTATGATAGTGTAAAAGTCTTTTAACATAAGGTTACATTTGATTTAAAATGATTCTGATATTGATAGTATAATGTTGAATATCAATATTTTTTGCATTTTTATTTTCATCTATTATGAAAGCAAAAGTAGTGTATTTTTTTGATTTTTTAGTATTTATTTGTTGAAAAATGACTTGTTTTTCATTTTCGAATAAATAAATAAATTCTTTTTCATCTTTACATTTCCAAATAGTAGTATTAGGAATTTTGATTTTTTCGTTGCAAACAAACTGCTTTTTTAGTAATTTCTGAAAATCATCAGAAAGGGTTTTGATAATAATTTTACGGTTTAGGTCTTCTTGTATATAATTTATTTTCAGTTTGTTATCTATAAAAGAAAAGTCGAAAAGAGTATTTCCAAAATCAGTAGTTAGAGCTATTCGCTGTTCGTTTTCATTGATTCTTTTTGTAACGAAAATACCATTAAATGAATGTCCGTAAACTGTAATAGAAGCTCTGTATAGAAATTCCTCTTTATCTGTAAAATATGGATTTTCAATAGTTTGTAATATTTTCTCGGAAGTGTAAGTGGGATACGGTCGAAATACATTCCCACAACTTACAAGTATAATTAATAAACTATATGTTAAAAGCCGAATCGTCAATTTGTGTATTTATTTTTTTGTTTGTGAAAATAATTTCGGTGTAATCATTTGAAGGTTCAATGAGTTTTACGCTTTCGACGGTGGCGTCATCGGAAAAGAAAAGATGAATTTCACTGATGTACTTTTGTAATGTTTTATCTTTAGGGTTAAGTTTTGCAAAATTTTTATTGTTTGATTTCCAAAGTGTTACCGAAAATTCTTTTTCGTCAAACATATTTCCGCTGATGGAATTTACAATTAGACTACTTATTTTTTTGAAAATTTTGTTATCGGCTTTCATTTGTGATATCTTTCCTTCATCATTGATTTTGATATTATCTTTCTGAAAAACAATGCGATATGTGTAAGGTTTGGTGTATTGCCAACTGAGTTTGTCAGGTTTTAAAAAAGCCATTTTGCCGAAAGTTTCAATATCTTTGGACATAAAATCCAAATGTTTTTTTTGTTGAAAATCAGCTTGTATACTTTTAATAGATTTATTTTTCTCTATTGTTTTGGCTTTAAATTGTGTAGCTTCAGCAGTAGTTAATGGCTGTTGAGCAAAAAGAATAAAATTAGGTAAAAAGAATAATGTAAAGAATAATTTTCTCATTAGTTAATGGCTAAATTATTAGTTATTTTATAATCATTTTCTAACAAATGTTGCAATAATCGTTCCAAAACGTTGAGGCTTCGTTCGGAGGTGTCGTGCATCAAGATAATGTTTCCGTGGGAGAGTTTGGAAATGATGCGTTTGAAAAGTCTGTCTTCATTTTTGATAACCGTATCAAGCGACCTGATATCCCAACCTATTGTTTTTTTGTTCATTAGTTTGATAGCTCTTGCAATTGATGGATTTGTAATGCCGTATGGAGGGCGAAATAATTGGGTCGTAATATTGAGTTTGGCTAATGCAGCGTCCGTAGTTTTTATTTCTTCAGCTATAATTTTGGCAGAAGCAAAACAATTCTTAGAATAATGTGTAAAAGTATGATTTCCAATTATATGCCCCTCTTCATTGATGCGTTTGATTACTTCTGGATATTTTTCTATTTGTTTTCCAATACAGAAAAAAATTGCTTTAGCGTTATATTTTTTCAGTAAATCTAAAAATCTGGGAGTCAGTTCTGTAGCTCCGTCATCAAAAGATAAAGCAACAGTTTTATAAGGACGCCCATTGAGGCAATACATCGTAGGGGTAAAGTAAGACAAACGAATATCAAAAACTCCCCACGCTATAAATCCGACAAACAATATAACGATAATAACCAAAACAAAATTCGGTAAATTTGTAAAACACCAAATTAAAATTAAAGCTGTGAATATTAATATGTTATAAAAATGTTTTGACATAATATTTCACAGATTAGATATTTTTTAAAAGTAACAAACTATGGTCTTTACCTCTAAATTGGTTGTATAATAAGATATACTTGATGTTTTGGGGCTGTATGCTTTGAGTTTGTTGGTTTATGAGTGAAGTAGGTAACTGCTTTGTTTTTAATATGTTACAAGCTGTCCACATTCCAAAAGCCGAAGCAGTGTAATATTCTCCGCTTAGGTGTTTGTATGCCAACTTAGGCACATAGGGCAATGTTTGTTCAAAAGCTTCAAAATAAGTATCATCTTCTATATTTGTATTTTTTCCAGAAATAATAATGTCTATATCGTTAATAGTTAGTTTGTTACGAGTAAGAAAGTCTATGGTGAAATTAGCTATTTCGTTTGTGTCCAATGAGTTACGCATTGTTACATCAATTAGTTCAGCGTATGAATTCTCTGCTTTTTTATTTGAGATTACAAAAAAAGTAGCCCCTTCTGATAGAATAACACCTTTGCTTTTTGGAGCAAAAACGGAGTCGGGACAATCCTCTTTACGTTTTATGATTTTAGCCAATTCATACAAATGTAACGTATGTGGGCTATGTTCATCAACACCCCCAACCAAAATGGTATTTTGCAGATGTTGCTCTATCTGCATTTTAGCGTCTAACAATGCACTTTCAAAGGAAATAGCTCCATTTACATAAGTGAAATTCAGTCCTTTGCATTGTAAATTAAGGGCTATTTGTCCAGCAACTGTGTTATGTGTAGATTGAATAAAAGCTGTGGGAGTTAAGTGCTGCTCTTGGTTGTCAAGTATGGCTTTGAGGAATTTTTCGGAATCTTGCAAACAGCCCATTCCCGTACCTACGATAATAGATTCGGGAATAGAGATTTGTGCTTCTTTAAGGGCATTTGTTCCAGCTATAATACTCATTTTCACGCCTTTTGCCATTCGTCGGATAGAGGCTGCGGGGATATGTTCCTTATAAGAAGGCTCAATAGCATATAATACATTATCTGATTGATTTTCAGTTATATCTGTGAGGAAATCACCTGAAAAAGTCTTTTGAGCAGAAATGCAGGAAATACCGTTGATATATGTTTTAGTCATTTGCTTTTAGGATTTTATGAATTAGGATTTTGTTTTGGTGAAAATAAGTGTAGAGCAATTCCCCCCAAAACCAAAAGAATTAGATAATACGTTATTGATTTTCTTGTACTTAACTTCAGTTTGAGGACGAATTTTTACTTCTTCCATCGGGGTTTTATAGTTCAAATTGGGGTAAATAACATCGTGTTGTAATGCCAATATACTGAAAATAGCCTCAACAGATGAAGCTACCGCTAACGTATGCCCCGTATAGGCTTTCGTAGAGCTAAAATCAGGGGTATTTTCTTCTCCAAAAATACGGATAATAGCTTGACTTTCTGATAAATCATTATTAATAGTAGCCGTGCCGTGAGCATTGATATAATCAATGTTATTAGGTTGTAAATCAGCTACTTTTAATGCTTTTTGCATTGCTAAAAAAGCTCCTTCACCATTTTCAGAAGAAGCCGTCTGGTGGTAAGCATCGTTGGCATTGCCCCAGCCCGAAAGCTCGGCGAGTATTTTTCTACCATTTTTGTGAGCAATTTCTTCAGATTCTAAAATCAAATAAGCCCCGGCTTCTCCTAAATTCAAACCTTTGCGATTATTATCAAAAGGAGTACAATCCGTGTCAGAGAGAATCATTAACGTATTGAATCCGTTGATAGTAAATTTAGATAGAGCATCGGCTCCGCCTGCGATAACACTATCGGCACGCCCTGTTTTGATAAGATTAGCAGCTGTTATTAAGGCATTAGCCGAGGACGAACAAGCTGTACTTACGCTCGTTACGATACTTTTTAGCCCAAAATAATCTGCAATTTGATGAGTAACTTCGCCTATATTATGCGTAGTGATGTACTTACGAACATTTTCATCAGTTAGGTATTGGTAGAAATAACGTTCGGTCATATCCATACCTCCAACACTTGAAGCTGATACCAAAGCTAATTTAGATATTTCATTTTCAGGTATTTGAGCTCGATTCAAGGCTTCTTTTATTGCCCAAATACCTAAAAGAGAAGTCCGAGATAGGGCATTATCTTTATCAATGTGCAACTTTTGGGCAAGTTGTGTGTTGGAGAGTTTAATTTCCCCTACTTTAATTGCATTTTTATGAGCAGTTTCTATATTTTCGATAACGGAAATGCCTGATTTTTTTTGAATTAAGGAAGTGAAATTTTCTTCGACAGAATTTCCTATCGAAGAAATAATTCCCATTCCCGTTATCACTACTTTTTTAGGCATAACTATTTGGTTCTGTGTTTAGAAATGTATTCAGCCATGGTGCGTACCGACTGAAAAATTTCACGTCCTTCTTTTGGGTCAGAAAGTCGTATTCCGTAAGTTTTGTCTAATAGAACGATAAGTTCAAGAGCATCAATAGAATCCAATCCCAAACCTGCACTACCAAAAAGCTGGTCGTCATCATTGATTTGGTCGGCTGTAATATCTTCTAAATTAAGTACTTCGATGATTTTGTGTTTTAATTCTAAAATTAATGTATCCATATTGAGTAACTTTAATAATAATTTAACTTCTGCAAAAATAGGAATTAATTTTCAATTCTCAATTTTCATTTTGAATTAATCGTAAATCGGCTTTGTAATTATTGTTCAAAAATTCTACCCAGCCACAAAGAACTCGGTCAGTTGCATGGTTTTTTAGTAGGATTTTGCTATAATTTTCAAAAAAATTATGGGGATAATTGTCAAAAACGAAAAAAGCATTTTCAGTTTTCATTTGATGATAAATGCTAATTTCACCCAAGCAAATATTAGGTAAAGTGTACACAAATACAGCGGGACTCGGATAATAATTTTCCTTATCAGAAATGGAATGTTGATGTTTTAAATCAATATCCAAACTTGCTGATTTATTGGCAAATAGAAGTGCTATTTTGTTCTTTTCTTCTTGTGAATAATGGCGTAATATGAGTTCTGAGGCTAAAAAAGCTAATTTGCTAAGTTTATCAATTTTAAAAAATTTTGGATAATCAACGCAAAAAATTTTTAGTGCTTTTTTGGAGAAATCAGCAAACGAAGTTTCTTTTTCAGCAAAAAAAACTTCTCCATCAAGAGTAACCATACCATTTTCAATAATACAACTTGTCATAATCATAAAATTTTTCCGACTAATGCCGTATTACAACCTCCAAAACCAGAGGCTGTTTTTAGGAAATATGTTATTTGTTTGTCTGTAGTTTTATCAGCAATTTTTAAAGGTTGTGAAATGCCTAATTGCTCAAAACCAATACTTTTCAAGACTTTATTTTGTCGTGAAAGTTCAATCGTGAGCAAGGTTTCGAGTAGCCCAGAAGTGCCAAGAGTATGCCCAAAATAGCCTTTGTAGCTATTAGTAGGAACGTTGAGCAAATCGGCACGTGAAAAGGCAATGCCTTCCATTTCGTCATTGTAAAGAGTTGCTGTGCCGTGAGCATTAATAATATCAATCTGATTTGCTGATATATTAGATTGATTAATAGCATTTTGTATACTTAGAAAAAGCCCTTCGCCAGTACGTGAAGGTCCAGAAATATGATTGGCATCATTAATAGAGCTATCCCCCAAAAGTTGTGCTTTGGTATTTTCGGCAGAAGTGGTAAGTAGCATTGCTGCCGTGGCTTCTCCCAGCGTGATGCCATTGCGTTGCGTGTCATACGGGCGGCAAGGTAGCGGACTAATAGCTTGAAATGATTGAAATCCTGAAATCACGAACTCTGAAATCTCATCACCTGCTACGACCAAAGCATTTTCATATAAACCGCTGTTTAACAGTCGTTTTGCTATCGAAAGAGCCATTGCTCCTGAAACACAAGCGTTTGATATTACTATTGGTTCGGATTGTATTCCTGCGAAAGTCGCTATTTTTTTTGCTAAAACAGATAAAAAAGGAAGTTTTTGCGTCGAAAATTGTAATTCAGCGATGTTTCCTTTGGTTGTAGAAAGTATAAAAACTGTTTTTTCGTTGATTTTTATATTTTCAAGTAATGGATGAAGGGCTAAAATAAGCATTTTTTCCAATCGGGAGTAGTTTTTATCATCACAAATGCGAGAAAATGCTGAATTAATCTTGTCGTCATCTATTTTTGAAAGATAAATATCTGAAAAAAAACCAAAATTGGCAAAAAATTCTATTGCCGATTTTTCGGAAAGTAAAGATTCCAGATTACTTTTAAGATTAAAACCTAATGGAGTGATACAATTATAACTATGTACAAAACACATTTTGAACGTTTTAGGGTTTATAATGAATTATTTGGTTGATGATTTTAAATATTTTTCTTTCCATTGCTGATAAAATTCAGGATTGTAAAGAGATAAAAAACCTTCTTTGAGAGAGGTAAAAACCTGAATAGTTTCGCCCGTACAAACAAGTTCATCTTGCTGATTATAAATGAAATACTGAAAAATCATTTTGGCGGCAGCCGTGTCAATGTAATGGGTTTCGATACGGATGGTTTCACCGTAATATACTGACTTTTTGTGTTCACAAACTGATTTTACAATGGGGGTAGCATATCCGTGGCGTTCAATATCCAAGTATGAAATGCCATATTTTCTACCGAAAGCCTCTCGTCCGTCTTCAAAATATTTGATATAATTACCGTGCCATACGATTCCGAGTGGGTCGGTTTCGTTAAAGCGAATACGAATTTCGATGCTTTGGCTAAGTTGGGTAGGGTTAGAGGTTTCTTTTCGACTTTTCATACATAATAGATATAAAAATACAAACAAATGAAAATGATAGTAATAGGCTTACTTTCAGTAAAATAGTAGAGAAGTTTCCTTCTCGTAACAAAACGTCATAAAATGCTTGTAATGCCCAATTCATAGGAGAGATGTTGGAAATCGTCTGCATAAACGAAGGCATTGCAAAAGTAGGAATCCATACACCTCCAATGGCAGCCAATATTACGGTAAGTGTAGCTCCCAGAGGGGCAGCTTGTTCTTGCGTTTGTAAAAAACTACCTAAAAGTATACCAATCCCGATAGCTGATAACCCAGAAACAAGTGCGATGAGTAATAAAAGAATTACTTTTCCGCTAATATCCAGTTGAGGAAGTCCTAACATAGGAAGGATAAAAATCCCAACAAGTACCATTAATACAAATTGTAAAATACTGATAATTAAATAAGTAATTGTTTTTGCTAACATTAGAATGCTTAATGAAATAGGACTCGTAAAAAGCCGTAATTCCGTGCCTTGAGTTTTCTCTTTAATGATGTTGGTTGAAAGGGGAATTACAATAAAAAAAATGGCGAAAAGAGCCCACGCAGGAACATTGTGTTGAACGGAATTTGGGATAATTTCTTTATCAATAGCCTTCGGGTTGATTTCTTTAAAAGTGAGAAATTGTTCTTGTTTATCAAAAGGAGATTCGGTATTGAGTTCTTTTTCAAGTGTTTTGTAAATAAATTGATTTTCAATCTGATAAACCATTTTGTCAATGGCGTTTTTGATGTTTTCTTTGAATGAAGTCTGAACCGTAGGGTCAAAATATAACCGAACTTCTTTTTGTGAGAAATCTTCTTGGTGTAGAGGTTTTTCTTCTCCTGAAAAAGAATTTATAATTAGCTGAATGTTTTGTTGTACTTTGGTTTGTAAATCCGTCGAAACACTATCGGGAATAATAATTGCCATAAGATGTTTTCCCTCCAAAACCTGTTTTCGAGCCACTTCTTCGTCAATGGGCTTTCCATTTGAATGGGTAATAATTTCAAAAAAACCACTTTTATTAAGATTTTCTTGGATTTTTTTGGACATTTCACCTCTGTCATTATCAGCCATTAGGATAGAAATTTTTTGTTCACTAATATTGCGATATGCCCCATCTTGAATCAGTGTAATGGTGATAATCAGCAGTAAAGGCATCACAAAAAGAATTACCAAACCGCCAATATCGCGACTTAGTAATAAAAATTCTTTGCGTATGGACATCAATAATTTATACATCAATAGCAACAGTATTAGAAGTGAAACGAATAAAAACTTCTTCCAAGTTTTGAGCCTGTGTCTGAGCGATTAATCCTTCAGGAGTGTTTTCTGTAAGTAAAACGCCTTGCCCCAAAATACCAATGCGATGACAGAAATCTTGTGCTTCTTGTAAATGATGCGAAGTATAAAGTACAGACATTCCTTGCTCATTAAGTTCTTTTAGGTACTGAATGATAATATTTTTGGACATCACATCGACGCCTACGGTGGGTTCGTCCAAGAAAAGTACTTCAGGACGATGCAAAATACCTGCAATGAGATTGATACGACGCTTCATTCCTCCTGAAAAATGTTTGATTTTCTTATCGGCAACGTCCAAAAGTTCTACCCGAGTGAGTGCTTCTTCAGTTTTCTGACGTAAATCATTCCCTTTAAGTCCATAAATACTCCCGAAGTAATGTAAATTTTCACGAGCTGTCAAAGTAGAGTATAGGGCATATTCTTGTGGTACAACTCCTAATTTATATCGAATAATTCGTGCATTTTTTTCGTATGAAAGCCCACAGATGTTAAATTGCCCCGCAGTAGGTTTGAGACTTCCGAATAGAATAGACATCAGAGTAGTTTTCCCAGCACCATTAGGGCCCAAAATGCCATATATTTCTCCCTTTTTTACCGAAAAAGAAATATCCTTTAAAGCAAAATCGCTTGCGTCTTTGTACTTTTTGTAAAGATGCGTTATTTCTATGGCGTATTGTTCGTTCATTTTTTCAATTTTGAAGAAAATTTCTCAAAAATAGGATTTTTATCAGACAACTTTTTTTAGTTTTTTAAAGAAAATTCGTTCGCGTTGGGCTATATTTGCCAGTTGTTTTGATAAATCATCATACACATCAGGCTGATTACTTCGATTTTTGTATACACGAGCGATGTTTACAGCAAAATCACGCCAAGAGTCGCCAATATCGGTAATTTCTTTTGAAAGTTCGCGAAGCCTATCGTTTTGTAATATAGCAGCCGATTCTTGCAAAAAAGCACCATAAATAAATCTGAATCCACCACCGCCCGTACCGATTTCTTCTTGCATTCGAATCAGTTGAGCTAAGTAATGATTGGTTACTTTAGCACCGAGTTTTTTTCGCCAACGAGGAATGTGCCGGCTTACACGTTCTATCGCCTTTACCCCTACAATAGGAATAGGTGAAAGCATCGTATTGCACGTATCTTTGATACCTTTACGAATGGCTTTTTCCAATGAAAAAGATTCAGGTAAGTGTGTTGGGTAATAAATATGCCCTTTTGGAGCCAAAGCACCTTGAGCAAAACGTACTTTTTCAAGTTCTTTTTCGTTAAGGCGTGTGGTGGTCTGTATCACTGGGTCGCTTATAAGATATTCATTGCCTTCTTTGCCGTAAACCACCAAGTTATGTCCGTTGAAATGAAAGCGATATTCATCAGGGAAATATGTAAGATGATAAACTCCAACTTGCAAACCAACAGGATTGCCTTTGGAGAGATTTTCGTCCAAAGCTTTTTGAGCATCTTTGGGAGAAGAAAATTTCTGGCGTTTTATTTTGAAGCCCAATCGTTTGGCAACTTTTGAAAAAATATGTCCAGGCATTGTTCGGTAGCTGATTCCAGGAGCTTGATTCACACGGAGTAAAGGCAAATAAAAAAACAAAAGTCCCGAGCCAATACCAAAAACCATAGGTTCGCTCAGTTCTAAGCCGTAAAATCGTAATAAATTGGAAGCAACACCATTTTCACAATGAGCAGATTGCTTATGTTCAAAATCTAACTTCATATATAAAATTTCTTCGTTTTATATTTTCCATCTGAAACCAAAACGATTTTTATTTTTGGCAAAGATAGTTTTTTGTGCCAAATTAATAATCATTTATACTGTCCTTCTTTGTCAAAAAAGAAGGTTTTTTCAATTCTTCTACTGGAATATCAAAGATTTGGGCGTATTTCTGTAAGGTTTTGTCTGTTAATTTGGCAAAAACGTTAGGATTTGCGTGTCGCTTGATAATCCATTGCCATCGGTTCATATATCCTGCCAGTACGTCCCAATCCATTCGGCAAAGAATCATATAGTACACGATAGGGCTTTTTTTGCCTTGAATAACCATTTTTTTAGCCTCATTGGCTTGTTCGTCAATGTACTGTAAAGATTCTTCCAAAGCGGTGGTTTTGACGTTCCAACCTGCACTTAGTGTAGTGGTGTAATTGCCGTTTTCGTCAGTAGCATAGCACACTTCTTTGATAGTTCCGAGGGCTCCTTCTTCTTGAGGTACTTCACTTTTTTTCATCGGTTAATTCTTTGATAAATAGATTCATTTCGGCACTTGCCAATATAGTTTCGCCCCAAAAGGCTTCGCAACGCATTGAGCAAATACTACTATACCCGTCCAAATCAAATCGGGAAAGCTGATGTGCTTCCGTATGCACTTTGTTCAGTACTTTTGGTAATGCGTAAATATCTAATTTTTTGATGGCACTGATATAGCCTAATATGCGTTTGTCCGAATTTTCATTGGTGAAATAAAATTGCCCTACGATAGCAGAACAAGTTTGAGCCATATTTTCAATAAGCCCTGATTCGGCAAGAAAATTTTCATCTAAAAAAATACAATTCTCCTTTACGAGAAACTCTGTAACTACGTGTGTATCACTGATTTCAAGTACAGTATCCACCATCAGCATAGGAGCTTGATGAGGTAAAAAATTCTGTAAAGAGATGTTCATTTGTTTTGAATGAATTAAATTGTTTTGAAAATCAAATGATTATTATTTTGCTAAAACTGTTTTCATTTCGCCTGTTGCAATGAGTTCTTCGGCTACAAAACTTGATAGTTTCACTAATGTTACGTCCATAAATTCTTGAATTACTTCCATTTTGGTACGTATTTGTTCACCTACCTTAGGGCATCGTTTTACTTCGATACTTTTGATAGAACCGATGTACCCCGTAGGAGCTGGCATATCATTAAGGTAATATAAATACCCTTTGTGTAGAGCGATGCTTTGTGCTAAATGTTCAATAAGTCCTGCTTCAGAGAAAGTATCGTCTTGTGTAAAAATATTGCTATCGCTTACGGTAAGCCCAGATGTAACAGAGGTAGGTGTGTAATTCCAAAGCGAATCTACCATTATCATAGGAAAGCGTTGCGGAATAAATTGTTCCACGATACTTTTATCTGTTATGGGAAAATTATGCTTCATATATTTAGTCTTTTAGGTTTTAAGAAAAAATTTTTTACAATAATTTTATCGTTAATTATTGAAAATTAATAATTTATACTACTTTTAGAAAAGCATACGAATAGGAAAATCTTCCACTTTCAGGTACAGAGAGCAGAATAGTATCTCCTTGTTTTAGTTTGTTTGAGTTCATCAGTTCTTCCAACATCAAATAAGCAGAAGCAGAACCCACATTCCCTACACGGGGAAGATTCAAAAACCATTTTTCTTTAGGTAGGTTTATACCTACATTTTTAAGCTCCTCATATAACCGTGATTCAAAATAACAAGAAGATATATGAGGAAGAAAGTAGGTAATATCATTGGCAACTATTTGGTGTTTTTCCATTGTAGATTTCATACTTTCAGCTCCTTTTACTAAAATATTGTCATTCAGTAATTTTACATCTTGTTTGATAGAGAAAAGAGATTCGGTAAGCCACGTTTGTGCAGGGTAATCACTCCACGGTTTGATATTTCCGTCGGAGAGTTTATCGCCACCAGCGTACATACACGTTTCGAGTTCGTGGGCGTATGAATATGCGTCCATCCACTCAATTTTTAGGCAACAATCGCCTTGTGGTTTATTTTGTAACAGAAAAGCTCCTGCTCCGTCTGAAAGCATAAACCGTAAGAAATCTTTTCTGAAAGCCAAAATAGGCTGTTCTTCCAGTTGATTAAGTGCTTGAATTTCATATTCGTACTTGTCCGATTGTAGCCATGACGAAACACGTTCAGAACCAGTACAAATAGCACTATTACTATTTCCTGATTTTACAGATAAGTAACCAAATTTCAAAGCATTCATTCCAGAATTACACACTCCTGATGAGGAATTAAGTTCCACCGATTTGCCTCCCAAACAGCCGTGAACCATAGCAGCGTGCGAGGGTAATAAGCAATCAGGAGTCGAAGTACCACACGAAAGTACTTCGATGTCGTTTCGTGAGAAATCGGCATCAAAAAGCGATTCTACCGCCTTTGCAGTAAGTTCGGCATTGGTATGTGTAGGTTTTCCTTCTTGGTCAATGGCGTAATAACGTGTTTGTATGCCGTTGTTTCTCAATACGATACGCCGAGCTTTGGAAGAAGTGTCGTTAATTTTGCCTAAAAAATGTTCTATTTGCTCATTATCAATAGGAGAATTTGGTAAAAATTTTCCTGATTTAGTGATATATACTTGGTTCATTAGTTACAAACAACAGAATTTATGTGATTTTTGAATTTCACGGTTAGTATTTCTTTTTGATGTTATTAGATGCTTTGTGCTTGTTTTATTTCTTTTTGTATTTTTCGCCAAAAAAACGGATATGTAATCAAATAAAATAAAAAAACGATAGGCATAAGTACCCAAATGGCAACATATAAGTACAAATGAAAGCATTTTAATAAAAACTTCCGTTTGGGACTACCGTAAATTTTATTTGCCCAAATTCCAAAAAGACGATTGGCTTTTTTGTCCGCTGAAATTAAAAAATGCTTGATATGTACCCCTCCTTTTTGGATTATTTTGGTTTGCATTTGCTCGTAATTACCTGATTTTACGTGTGATAAAATGATACTTCCAAAATCAACACTTCGCTCAATATCCGATTGTGATACACCAGGGAGCGGAAATATACCCAAATAACGTTCTTTTTTACCCGTAAATAACCAATGAACGATAGTTATTACACTGATATGGTTAAAGTTACGGTCTGTAAGTGCGATATTCCCAACCAATTTTCCGTTTGCATTTTCGATAAGTTTTTTTACTTTTTGCTGAGCTAAAACCCACATATTGCGAGTTCCTGAAACCGTTATCACGGGTTTACCTGTGATGAGTTGCTTCCCTTGTTTGCTCTGTAAAAAGGAATTAAACGGAATGGAAGGCGATAAAAACCACACTTGATATGCCAAAATAATCAAATCATAATTTTTGTTGATGATTTGTTGCGACAATGGTTTTATTGGTTGCGGTATTAACAAAAATGATTCAGGAAAAGCTCCAAAGAAACTTTCTGCTGTCCAAGGAAAAGGAAAATCATTCTCCATTTCAATTTTACAGAAATCCACCTCCACTTCGTTCGATTCCTGCATAGGTCGTACAAGATGGTCGGCAATGTCTTTGAGTTGCCCCGTTTGAGAGTAATAAACCACTAAAACTTTTTTCATTACTTGTTCTCCCAAAATTCAAAATAATTAAACCATTGTAGCGGATATTTTCGTATCATATCTTCCATATTCTGTGTGTAGGCTTCGAGTAGCCCTTGTGCATCACGATGCTTACTTTGTGCCTTACGAGCATACAAATGATAGTGTAAGTTCTTCTCTTTCATTACGTACACAAAAATTACAGGAACTCCCAAGCGTGAAGCTATCAAAAAAGGTCCTGCAGGAAAAAGTGCCTCTTTGCCTAAGAAATTTGCTTTGAGTGATTTTGTTCCTTCAAAATAACGATCACCAGTAAAACAAATGATTTCGTTATTAGAAAGCACTTTGTTTATGTCAAAAATATGCGACATATCATCTTTCACAAAAATAAATTTGTTTGTAGATTTTTTCTCTGAAATACTTTCCAAATAATCTCTTATCGCCGAACGTTCCATATCGGTAGTTACGATATTGATTTGGCAATTCAAGTCTATTTCAGCAAAAAAATGTTCTGCAATTTCAAAATTCCCAATGTGAGCCGAAATCAAAACGCCTCCTTTCTGGGCTTCCAGCAATTCGCGTAAATGTTCTACTCCGTCAAATTCGTACGAAAATCGATTGCGAAAACCACCTAAAATAGTAACTTTGTCAATAATAGTTTGCCCGAAAGTGAAATAACTTTTGTACAACGAAAAAAACGCTTTTACAGATGAAAATCCTAACCGATTTCTGAAATAATCATACATACAGCGGTTAGACTTTCGTTCAAACAAAAAATAATAAAATGCTACAAAATATAACAAAAAATACGCTGCTCTAACTCCTAAATGCTTGATTAGGAATACGAAAATTCTGTAACCTAATACAGAACCTTTGGATTTTCCTTGCCATTTGGTAGAGGCGGATAGATTATTTTGCATTGATTTTGTTCTCTAAAGTCGCATAAAAATCATCAAAAGTAACAATAGGTTTAAAGTCGGCTTCTACGAGTTTTACACCAAAGTGTGATTCAATAATCACAACCAAGTCCACATAATCAAGGCTATCAAGTCCTAATGACTCTCTAAAATTAGCCTTTGATTTGATGACATTCGGCTCTATTTCGAATTCTTCAACTAAAATATCAGTTGTAATCCGTACAATATCTTCTCTGTTCATAAATTTAGATTTATATTTTGATTTGATAAAACTTTTATTTTCAGTAATTTAGTTTATATTAATCAAAATGAATGAATTTAGTGAGTAATAGTTTACAAACCGCAAAAATAGAAAAAATATTAAAAAAAGCCGAATTTTCAAAAGTTAAAGTTTTGGGATAGGAGAAGATTTTTAGAAAACATGGGAGTATTGTATAAAATTTTGTATAATTGCAAACCTTTCAAATTTACTTTACTGAGCTAATTATTAGGTAATAGAAAGATTTTTGTGATTTTTAATTTTGAGGAAGTTTCTTAGTTTCTTCACGAAAATTACGACCTAATATTTCTCCTAATCCTTGATAACAACGAAAGTTATAAATAAGAGGCTTCCATTGTTCAGGCAAAATTTTGTCGTCATAAACCAAATGAGGCAATGCGTGGACAACTTGTATTTTTAGTTCAATAATAGCAAATCCATTTCGTATGTTGATGTTTTCAACTTTAGTTTCGGCTTGTAAAGGACATTCTTTGATGCGAGAAGGACGTACTTTTTCGGCTTGCTGAATTGTGAAATTTCCTATTTTAAATTTGTCTTCACAAAAACTATATGTGCCTTGTTGAAAATCGGGTATAGGAAATTTGCCCGTAAAGGGAGCGATAGCTTCTACTTGTTGCCAAAGTGTTTGGTCAGGGATGTTTACTACTACTTCAGGACATTCATTAATATTTTCGAAGGCTTTTCCTTGTGTACCTAATCCAATGATAATATTATCGGATAAAACCCAACTTGATGAAATAGGAGAAATATTATTCTTTCCCGAAATACCACAAGTGGTAAGTAAAACAACGGGAAATCCATAGTAAAACATTTTGGGGTGGATAATTTTGTGTGTCATACGATTATTTTTCAAACTTTTTAACCACCAAAGCCGAATTTGTACCTCCAAAACCAAATGAATTGGAAAGGAAAGCATTTATTTTTTGGGATTTGGTTTGGGTAATGATATTTAATTTTTGGCTATCTTCATCAAGTGATTCGATGTTGATATTAGGGGCTATAAAATCGTGTTGCATCATTAAAGTTGAATAAATTATTTCGCTAGCTCCAGCCATCCAGCATTCGTGTCCTGTCATTGATTTTGTGGAACTTACGGGAATTTCGCCACCGAATATTTGGTGTATAGCTTTTGCTTCGTTGGCATCGCCAATGGGTGTAGAGGTGGCGTGTGCATTGATGTAGCGAATGTCCGAGGATTTGATTCCCGCATTGAGCAAAGCCCTTTCCATCGCTTGAGCAGGACCTGCTACATTAGGGGTAGAAATATGCCCTCCGTTAGAAGAAAATCCATATCCTACTACTTCAGCCAAAATCGTAGCTCCTCGTTTTATTGCCGATTCGTAACTTTCCAAAATAAGTGTTGCCGCTCCACCGCTAGGAACTAATCCGTCCCGATTAGCATCAAAAGGGCGTGATGCTTTGGTAGGCTCATCTTCTCGCATTGAGAAAACACCCAAACCATCAAAACTTCCCATTGCATATTGGTTGATTTCTTGAGCTCCTCCACAAATGATAATTTCCTGCAATCCGCTTTGAATCATTAAATATCCTAACCCCACGGAATGTGATCCACTTGCACAAGCAGCACTGATACTCAGGTTGATACCTCGTAGTTGAAATAATGTAGATAAGTTCATTGTAACCGTAGAATTCATCGTTTTAAATACAGCTCCTGAACCTACAAGCGTTGTGTCTTTCTTTTCTCGGATTTTGTCATTAGTTAAAATTACAGATTCAGCAACGCTATCATTGCCATATAAGATACCGACTTCGTTTTTTTTGAAAAAATCCATATCAATATCAGCATTTTTGAGAGCTTCAAGGGTTGCAATGTACGCAAAATCACTTTCTTGCCCCATCGAAATACGTTCTCGTCTTCCCAAAAGAGGCTTCAAATCAGGATTTTCGACCCAGCCAGTTAAAGCCGAACGATAACCAAATTCTTTGCGTTCTGGAGAAAAAATAATACCAGATTTTCCTTCGTATAATGATTTTTTGACTTCATCAAGTGATGTCCCAATGCAGGAATAAATACCCATTCCTGTGATTACAACTCTTTGTTTCATTTCGCTGATATTTAGTTAGTTGTGTAAGTTTTAAGAATAAATTCCTCCGTTGATATTGATTACTTCACCTGTTATATAGCTCGATTTTTTAGATACAAGGAAGCTCACCAAATCTGCCACTTCTTCAGCTTCGCCAAATCTACCTATCGGAATGAGTTTAACAAGTTCATTTTCATCAAGTTCTGAAGTCATATCGGTACGTATAAATCCAGGAGCAATGGCATTTACAGTAATGTTACGTTTGGCTACTTCTTGGGCTAAGGCTTTGGTAGCTGCTACTAAGGCTCCTTTTCCTGCCGAATAGTTTGTTTGCCCAGCAGTTCCTTTTACTCCTGATACGGAAGCAATGTTCACAATACGCCCATATCTATTCCGTAACATCTTCTGTATGAAGAAATTGGTTGTGTTGTAGAAACCGTCAAGGGTGGTTTGTATTACTTTGCTCCAATCTTCATAAGTGAGCCACATAAATAACCCATCGCGTGTGATACCTGCATTATTAATAACGACTTCTACCAAAGCATCAGGGTTGTTTTCTTGCCATTGTGTAAGTACATTTTTTACTTCATCGTGGTTTGTAACGTCGAACTTGATAATTTCGCCAGTTTTGCCTAAGTTTTCAATAATTTCTAAGGTTTTTAAGGCTGATTCTTTATTGGATTGATAGTTTATAAGCAAATGATAATCAGTTTCTTGGGCTAACTTTTCACAAATAGCACGACCAATTCCTCTGGAACCGCCCGTAATGATGGCACACTTTTTCATCGTATTATTTTTTCAAAAATTCTTTTACCTTCTCTAAATAAGGATACATTACTAAGTCTTCCGAAAAGAAAGGAACAATGCTACGTATCTCTTCATACCATTGCTTAGTTACAGACGAAAGTTTATCCTTACATCCCACTATATCAATGGCTTGTATTATAGTAATGGCTTCGATAGCCAATACTTCAAATGTGTTTTCGACCACTTTACGAGTAAGTGTAGCCGAATTCGTTCCCATACTTACAATATCTTGATTATCATTGTTATTTGGGATACTATGTACATACATAGAATTTGAAATAGCTTGATTTTCAGCTGTTGTAGAGGTAGCGGTGAATTGAACTCCTTGCATTCCGAAATTAAAACCAAGTTTTCCTGCATTAACAAAAGGTGGCAATAACTCGTTGATTTTCGGGTTGAGTAAGTAATTCAGTTGGCGTTCAGCAAGCATACTTATACGTGTAACAGCAAGTTTGAGTTTGTCCATTTCAAGTGAAATATAATCTCCGTGGAAGTTTCCTCCGTGGAATACTTGTTGTACATCTACATCAATGATAGGATTGTCATTTGCCGAATTGAACTCATTTTCAACAATTTGTTTTGTAACTTCGATAGTATCAAGTATTGCTCCTAGTATTTGAGGCACACAGCGTAAGGAGTAATATTCTTGAACTTTTTCTTTAAAAACAGCTTCACTACGCTTACCTGAATATAAGTGTTCTTGACGTTTTTTAGTAAGTTGGCTGTCAGATAGATAGTTTCTCATTCGTGCGGCTACGCTTCGTTGTCCGTGATGGAGTTTTGCTTCGTTAAGTTCTTGTGAAAAATGGTCATCGTAAGTTTGGACAATTTCATTAATTGCAACCGAAAATTTTATCGACCAATCCAGCAAAATTTCAGCATAATACACATTAACAGCTGAAAGTCCTGTCATTACCGAGGTTCCATTAATTAAAGCCAATCCTTCACGAAGATGTACTTTTAGAGGTTCTATGCCTTCTTTTTTAAAAACTTCACTTGTAGGGTATCTTTTTCCTTTATAGAAAACCTCTCCTTCACCAATAAGTACCAATGCCAAGTGGGCTAACTGTACCAAATCTCCACTTGCACCTACACCTCCGTGCTTGAAAATCAAAGGGGTAATTCCTTTGTTAATCAAATCACGCATAAGGTGAATTACCGAAAGATGTACTCCCGATTTTCCGAGTGAAAGAGTATTTAATCTGCATAAAATAGCTGATTTAACCGTTTGTTCATCAAAATATTCGCCCATTCCTGAAGCGTGACTTCGAATAAGATTGTATTGTAACTGTAATTGGTCTTGATTTTCGATACGATATTGAGCCATCGGTCCAAAACCAGTATTTACACCATAAATGATTTTGTTTTTAGCAAAATTTTTTAAAAATTCGTAGCTAATATTTACGATTTCTTCTGTGTTATTGTCTATTTCTACAGGTTTGTTATGAAAGACAATTGATGTAAAATCCTCAAAAGAGAGCTTTTTATGAGTTGCCATTTTAAAATTATTTTAAATTCGTATACAAATATCTTTTATATTCGATAAATGATTCTTACTTTTGTGTGCAAATATAGTATATTTTATTTTGTAAAAAAAATGATAAAAAATTTAAAATGACATACCTATGAAACAAGAGAAAACAGATGTGTTAGTCATTGGAGCAGGTCCTTCGGGTTGTGTATCAGCTTCGTATTTGCATAATAATGGAGTGAAAGTACGGGTCGTTGAAAAAACGAAATTTCCGCGTTTGGTAATTGGTGAGAGCTTGATTCCCAGAGTGATGGATCATTTTGATGAAGCGGGATTACTTCCTGCATTAAATGCGATGAACTTTGAGAAAAAATTAGGAGCCCGTTTCATTCGTGGGGAGCAGGCTTGTCATTTCGATTTTAGTCAGAAATTTTCCAAAGGTTGGGACTGGACTTGGCAAGTACCTCGAGCTGATTTTGATGACACATTAGCGAAAGAAGTAATTCGTAAAGGTGTGCCATTGGACTTTGAAACCGAAGTTATTGATGTAAAATTTTCAACTGAAAATCAAATAGTTAAAGTGAGAAATAAAACGGGTGAAACTTATGAAATTCACGCCAAATTCGTCATTGATGCTAGTGGCTATGGAAGGGTATTACCTCGTTTACTTGACCTGAGTACACCTTCCAAATTAGATGACCATTCGTCTATTTTCACACATATAAAAGAGGACAATGTACGCCCAGAAGGGGAGGAAGGGACGTTAATTTCGTTTGATATTTTAGAACGAGAAGTGTGGTTATGGGTGATACCTTTTTCTAACGGAAACACAAGCGTAGGCGTAGTAGGTCCTACACATTATATTAATGCTCTTTCCCCAACAGGAAACACAGAAGAAGCTCTGCGAAAAGCTATAAAAACTTCAAATTTTTACAGAAAACGATTCGAAAATTCCGATTTTCTGTTCAATCCTAATAAAATAGAAAGTTATTCTTGCTCTGTGAAGCAACTTTATGGGGAAGGATACGTCCTGACGGGTAATAGTACGGAGTTTCTTGACCCAGTTTTTTCTTCGGGAGTGGCTTTTGCTACCGAGTCGGGAATGCTCGCTGCCAAGCTCGTAAAACGCCAACTTGCAGGTGAAAAAGTAGATTGGGAGCATGAATATACGGGCTATATGCGTCGAGGAATTGATGTATTTACTTCGTATGTAAGAGAGTGGTACACAGGTAATTTACAGACTCTTTTCTTTCATCAGCCTGAAAATAAAGAAGTAAAACGCAAAATATGTTCTGTACTTGCAGGATATGTGTGGGACGAAGAAAATAATTTTGTCAAAAAACATCATTCGATAATCCAAAATATGGCGTATGCAATTGAAAATAAATTAGGTATGGGAGAATTATAAACAATGAAAAAATTATAGAAAGCGATTTTTGGAGATATTTTTGAAAATATAAAAAAACTTTATACATTAGCCGAATAATAGTAAAATTATGGAGATAGAAAATAAAGAATTTTTCCGTTTTGTGGAGGCGGAAAGCTGGACAAATACATTGTCCAATACACAATTAATAGAACTACTTACTGACACCGACTTCTCTCGTGAGCAAACAGACCTTGGTCGTGATTTTTGTTATTTTTTGCATAAATATTGTAGGGTAGATAATGATAAAACTTCGGATTATGCTTTTATGGCATATACTTTGACGCAACCCGAAAACTTGGAACGTGCCTCAATGTATGATATGGTTTTGGAAGAGAATGAATATTTTGATATTCATCGTATTAGTGTATATAGAAACGGTCAAATCATTGATAAAACACCCGATACAACCGTAAAAGTGTTAGACAATGAAAACCAAAGTGGACGGGGAATTCTTAGTAGTTCCAAAAAGTTGAATATTTCAATAAAAGATTTGCATTTGAATGATATTCTTATTTTGGAAGACACGAAAGTAAAAATGTTCACAGAAAAAGAGTTTTTACGTCGTGATTTTGTAAAAAATGTGTACGTAACACCTGATACGTATTGGGCTTATGGCAAATATCATTATAAATTTATTAACGCAAGAGACAAGCGGGTGGCGTACAAAAATTTCTTTTTTAGAGATGAAGCAGGAAATGTATTGCCAAGCGAGGTAAATTATCTCAATCAAGGAGAAGCCTTTGAGATATTGCATTCAGACTATATAAATCCTGTGGATACAAGTCGGGAAATATTTCCTTTTATAGATTTCGCCACGGAAAGTAATTGGAAAGACCTTTCAAATTACATTTATCCTCTATATGAGGAGGTATTCACAAAGTCCGATTTGAAAAGTTTCGCTCCAGACCTTGTCGAAAAGTTAGATGCGATGTCTACACAAGATGAAAAAATACAGTATGCCATTGAGTATGTGCAGAATAACATTTATTATGTGTACAACGCCGATGAAATGAATGGACATAAGCCACAAGAACCTGCCATTACTTACCAAAATAAACAAGGTGATTGTAAAGCTAAGTGTGTACTTCTGAAAACAATATTGGATTACTTACACGTAGATTCGTCTGTGGTGTTGGTTAATTATAATTCGGACTTTTATCTGAAATATTATTTGCCTTCATTACTTTCGTTCAATCACGTAATTGTGAAAATTAATTATAAAGGAGAAGATTATTTCATAGATGCTACTTCGAGAAATGAATTCGGAAGATTGGAACGACGTGCCGTAATTTCATTCTGTTTCTATATGGAAATAGCTCCAAATCAAGAACTTAAAGTGCATAAACCGATTTATTTTGAAGCGTATTGTATTGAAGAAAAAATCGTGTTAGATGCCAAAGAAAATCAAGGAAAATTGGTTTTAGACACCACATATCGTTATAATAGAGCCAATTCAATGCGTGGATACTTCAAATCAAGTAATAAAAAAGAAATTATAGACAATTGGAATAATGCTTTGTTTTACAGTTTGAATTATTGTAACGACCGAAAAGGCAAAGATTATCGAGATATTTTCAAAAATGCGTCTTTACAGATAATTAGTGATGATAAGTTAGAGAATGAGTTTGTGGTACGCTATGAAGCGGATATTGAATCTCCTTACTTTGTAGATCAAAAAGGAGCTCGATTTTTGATGTATTTTGATGGAGCTATTTTGAAAAATAGTGTACGTGATTATCAGCACAGTGATGCAAGTTTTTGGCATGGTTTTGATAGTGAATATTATGAAATTACGTTAACTACCGACCAAAACATAGATACCAAAGAAAAATACACAATTCAAGAATGTAATATCAATAACGAATTTTTTACGCATAAAACTCAAAAATTCATTACCAAAAATTCAGGAAAAGTAACGGTAGCTTATAACCCACTCTCAAATGTAGAAATACCTCTATCCAAGCTCGAGGTGCTTCGGGAAGATTATCACAAAGTAGCCGACAGTAATTTCGGAATTGGAATAGATATTATCGAGGGCGGTTTTATGAATTCTTTAAAACGGATGTTTAAAAAATAACTTTTTAGTAATCAACAAATTAAAAAAAGCTACCAATTATACTGGTAGCTTTTTTATTATTATAACTGTTTAAACTAACCTTAAATAGAATGAATTCTGTCAAATAGTTGATTTATTTGTTTGTCAGGCTGAGCGTAGTCGAAGCCAAGAAAACAAAAGACTTCGACTACGCTTAACCTTGACAATCGTCTATATTTATATATGATTTCGAAAAACATTTAGTTTAAACAACTTGATTGAAAATCAAAAAATTAATCTAAAATGTAAATTGGATATCGTAAATGCGATTTTTCATAATGTGGCGTTTGTCTGTAAATCCAATTGAGCTGTTCGTAACTATTTTTGGCAAAATTTTTATCATTTTTCTTTTTAATTTCCAAAGAATCTTTCAGATGCGGGTTCTTTTTTAAAAATTCCAATGCAATGTCTTCAAAAACATAAGGTGAAAAATATTCTTTTTGTTGTAAAATAGCATCAAAAAAATTCCAATTAAAGAAAGAATCAACTGCTTCAGGTTCAAGTGTTTCGATAATATACCGTTTAGCGGATTGATTTGTATTGACAATCCAATCGCCTTTTTGAAGCTGGATATAATCCTGATGTTTAGACACTTCCGTATCAAAGTGTAAATAATGTCCTTCTAATGGTTCATTCACAGTTTGATAACCTTCGATTCGGTAGTAATTAAGAAGCATTATAGAATCTTTTTCCACTTCTTTCATTTCTACTTTGTTGATTTTTAATAAATTAATTACCTCTTTCCAAGCCTTTGGGATAATGTATGCTTGTGGAACTTTTACACTTTTTTTCACTGTAAAGCTATTGTAAAAAGGAATTTCTTTAACGTAAGGTTGCCCTCTGTCGTATCGCAATCGGGGTAATCCTGTAACCTCACTGAGTAAAGTATCAGCTTTGTATCCATAAAAAGTAATTGCTGTAACTTTTGTGCTATCAAGTTTCCATTGAATAGGATATTCCGTTTTTGCCAAATCTTCTTCTAATTGTTTAGAAATTAGATGTTTAATTTTTTGTGCGTCAGAATTTAAAATTTCCAAAAGGCTTTTCATCATTTCATAATTGGCTTCTACACGCTGTTTGTAAGGTTTCAGCATATGTGTTTCAATCAAAATCGACATACAGTTCCACAAATCGGCATAGCCTGTGGAAAAACGTGGTGTGTCCATTTTATTGCTATATCCCTGAGCATCAGGAGGTTCGTTCCACACAGTTACATACTGAGCTAAATGCCAAAAAGGTTTAGGCAACGAATCATTTTTGAATTCATTTTGATGTTTTACAAGTGAATCAGACAAACGAGGAATTAAACTATCTCGCATATAACTTCCTGTAAATGAGCCTGATTTGTCGGGTTGGGAAATGTCGTAAGTAAGTACGTGTTGATAATCAGCACCATTTGTTACGTGATTGTCAATAAAGAAATTAGGTCGTACTATTTGGAATATTTCTGCAAAAGAAAGTGCATTTTCAGAATCACTTTTAATAAAATCTCGGTTCAAATCCAAATTTTTTGCATTTCCTCTAAATCCATATTCTTTGGGACCATTTTGGTTTACGCGAGTAGGCAACCCTCTATTTAAAGCCCCACCGATGTTGTATATAGGAATAGCAACTACTACTAAGTTTTCAGGAACTTTGATTTGTTCTTGAGCTAAATTTCTGAATAATAACATTGTAGCGTCAATTCCGTCAGTTTCACCAGGGTGTATTCCGTTGTTAATAAGCACAATAGTTTTCTCTTGTTGGAGCTTATTAAAATTAAATTCAGCATCAGGGCTATACGTAACAATATGCAGAGGTAAGCCGCTATCGGTTTGCCCCATCGTTTTTAAACTGATAGAACTATATTCCCTTGAAAGTTCTCTGTAAAATTCGATAACTTCTTCATAAGTAGAACTTTCTGTTCCGTTTGAGGTTTCAAAACGTGTTACGAAGCTATCTTTTTGAGAAAAGAAAGTTGTTTCACACGAAGCGAAGACAGAGGCAAGAAGGAATATTTGTAAAAAATTTTTCATAGAAAATAGTTTTTGTAGAAAATTTATTATTCAATTCCCCACTCCCTTTTATATTTCTGATAGTTCTCTGTATTTATACTCTTGATACCATCATCAAGTAGTTTCACTTTGTAACCCAAGGCAAGAGCATCGTTTACGCTGTATGCCACACAGAAGTCGCCTGCGAGTCCGCAAAAGGTTATTTCGGTGATACGCTTGTCTTGTAGGTAGCCGTGAAGCCCCGTATTTTCCTTTTTATTGTTGTCGAAAAAGGCACTATAACTATCTACTTGCGGATTCATTCCTTTGCGGAAAATAGCCGAAATAGGTCGCACATCTAATTCCTTATGCAATTCAGCTCCAAAAGTACCTTGTACACAATGGTCTGTCCAGAGGATTTGTTCCGTTCCGTGCAAAGAAATCACCTCAAAAGGCGATTTCCCCACGTGGTTCGAAGCGAAACTTTGATGATTCTGCGGATGCCAATCTTGCGTAGCTACGATTAAATCATATCCTTTGTGCATTTCTGCATTTATAGCCGAAATAATGCTATCTCCTTGTGCAACAGGCAACGCCCCCGAAGGCATAAAATCATTCTGCACATCAATAATAACAAGTACTTTCATTAGTTTATCGTAATTTCGTCTATGAATAAAAAACTATGTTTGCCTTTGGCTTGTTCGTGCCACGCAGGAATATTTTTCTCCGAAGCGATGCTAACTTTCACATAACGAGCCTTTACGCTGTCAAAGTTCAGGACGTGATTACGCAATTCGTGAGTGTGGCTCGTGAGTGGTGGATATATTTCAGAGGCAACTTCTTTAAAGTTGTTTTCCGTTTCGGAAACGGCTACCGAAAAACTTCGAGCATCGTAAATCCAATCGCCTGTAATGACGTTTGTATTAAACCCTACTTTTGAAATATCGGTTACAGCCCCCAAGTCGATGATTAATTCAACGTCATTTCCTGAAAAAGCTATCCATCGTCCTGTTTGGTAGTTAGAAGTTCCCGTACAGCCGTCTACAAGCACCGCTCCGCCTTTGTAAGTGTAGTTCGGATGTGTATTGGTAAGCAATTTCACAGGACGAGCGGTTGCTTTGCTAAATGTAAAATCCTCTGCAAAGACACGGGTTTTCTGCCCTTGGCGTATGCCTACGGCTCGTAATTTAGCATCTTGTTGTAACTTGATAGGTTGGGTGTATTTTGTTGCCGATTCGCTTGGTTCTGAGCCATCTAAGGTATAGTAAATAGGAGCGTTGTCAATCGTAGAGAAAGAAACTTGTATCGCTCCTTCGTTTTCCAAAGCGGCAATATCGGCTTTCAAATCAAAAATGTGCGTAGCGTAATTGTACCCTTTGGCTTTGTAGATTTCGATGAACGATTTTGTACGTTGTAAGAAATCTTCGTAATTCTTTTTCTCGGGTTGCGTCCATTGTACTTCGGCAAGAGCGGCATAACGAGGCAACGCCATATATTGCACGTGTTTGAACGTTTTGATGTATTCCGTCCAGATGTTTGCCTGTACGCCTAATATATGTTTTTGTTGCTCAGGGGTAAGTTCGGGTGCGATAGGCTCAAAGGAATATACTTTTTCAACAGGAACGTATCCGCCAATGCCTAACGGTTCAGAATCCGTATCTTTGGTTTGATAATAATCGAAATACATAAATCCAGTTGGAGTCATTATGGCATCGTGTCCTGTTTGAGCTGCGAAAATACCGCCTTGCACTCCTCGCCACGACATTACGGTAGCATTCGGAGCAATACCGCCTTCTAAAATTTCGTCCCAACCGATGATTTTTCTGCCCTTATCGGCTAAAACTTTCTCTGCAAAAGAAATTACGTGGCTTTGCAGATATTCCTCAGCGGTGTGTTTTTCATCGCCTTTTATGCCCAATTCTTTTATTTTTGCTTGACAATCAGGATTCGTTTTCCATTGTACTTTCGGACATTCATCACCTCCGATATGAATATATTTGGAAGGGAATATTTCCGTAATTTCTTCCAATATATCCTTGATAAAAGTGTAAGTTTCTGGTTTTCCTACGTTTAGAACATCTTCGGAAACGCCCCATTGCCCCCAAACATTGTACGGACCTTGATGGCAACCCAATTCAGGATACGAAGCGATGGCAGCCAACATATGCCCTGGCAAATCCACTTCGGGAATGATAGTAATATGGCGTTCTTTGGCGTACTCCACTAGCGATTTAAGTTCGTCTTGGGTGTAGAATCCTCCGTGTGGTTTTCCGTCATATTCTCCTGAATTTCTGCCTATTACGGTTTGCGAACGCGTAGAACCCACTACGGTTAAGTTTGGATATTTCTTAGATTCTACTCTCCACCCTTGGTCATCGGTCAAATGCCAATGGAAGGTATTTATATTATGGAGTGCCAACATATCGATGAAAATTCGGATAGAATCGGTGGTAAAAAAATGCCGTGCCGAATCTAAATGAGCCCCACGATAGGCAAAACGAGGAGCATCGTCAATAACAACGGCATCAAAAACAACCTTTTGCGTAGTTCCCACAGGAATAGATTTTCGCAAGGTTTGGATTCCGTAGAAAACTCCCGCAGGAGAAGCTCCATTGATAGTAATGGCGTTCTCGGCAACGGTGAGCGTGTAGGCTTCTTTGTTGTCAGAAGAAAGGTCGTTTGACAGAATGATAGCGTTTGTCTGTTTGTCCGTATTTTCTGCAACCGAAAGGGTCATTCCAGTGTGTTCTTTGATGTATTCAGATAGAAATTCAGCATTTTTTTTCAAAGCATTATTTCCTTTTGGGAATGTGATTTTTGTTGTAGAATTTAACAAAAACGGAGCTTTGTCGGTTGATTTTTGAATCGAATTAGGTAGCGGAACTACTTGGTAATTTGCCGATACGCTGGGCTGAGTAACCATATCGCAAGAAGCAAACAACGCCATCGCTACCAGCGAAGTAAAAATATTTTTCAGTTTCATTGTTTATTATTATTTGATTAAAATTCAATTGGTTTTTGGTAAAATTTTTGAAAACACAATATTAATTTTTTACCCCATAACTTATATAAAAAGGGGACTATCTGTCTTAAAATAGTGAATTCAAAATAAAAATATTATTTCTAAAAAAATGTCAAGAAAATTTAGTGCTTTGTATCCAAAACGGAATGCCCTTTTAGGAGGTTTACACCTTCCTGAACTTTGTCAAAGCCTCAGCAGACTTTGACAAAGCCTGAAAGTATTTTATTTATTTTCAAAAAAAACTTCGATAAATTACCGAACGCCGTGCATCATTCGTACCAATGTTCTGCTCAAAAAGAATAACACCACAGACGAAGCCCCTGCCATAAATACAAACAGCATAAAGAAATCATACAAACTCGAAATCTCAAAGCCCAAAAACTTTTTCACTTTTACCTCTTGTAGCTTTTCGATGCTTATTTTTATCTGCTCTTTTAGCTGTGGGTCTTTTATTTCCTCTACGCTAATATCCGTAAAGGCAACCATTTCCTGAGCCGATTTCGCTTGAATGTTTTCTACATCTTTTACCGAAATTTTTACATTATTTTGTTTTTCTAAATCCTGCAATTTCTCTACCGAAACGTGCGTCTCTGGGTAAAAAGAAGACAGCGTCCCTGCAAATTTATTCGCCGTTGCGGTACTCAAAAACCAAACCCCCATAAGTAGCGAAGCAAACTTTACTGGTGCTAATTTGTTTACCATAGAAAGTCCAATTGGCGAAAGGCACAACTCTCCAAAAGTATGTATTGTATACAAACTCACAAGCCACATCATACTTACCTTAACCCCTGGTTCTAAGCCTTTTACACCAAAAGCTATTACTAAATAACCTATCGCTAACAAAAATAATCCCATTGCTTGTTTGTACGGCGATGCAGGTTCTATATTTCTTTTGCTCAATGCCGACCAAATCAAAGCAAAAATAGGTGCAAAAATAACTATCGCTACCGCATTTATCGATTGAAAATACGATGCGGGAACTATCGTGCCGAACATTCTTCTATCCGTTTGTTCTTCAGCAAAATAGGTAAGCGAAGCCCCTGCTTGTTCAAAAGCCGACCAGAAGAAAATCACGAAAAACGCCACGATGTAAATTACCCAAATACGCTGTTTTTCTACCTTTGTAAGCGAAGGGTCTGAGATAATATACCCTGGTGCAGCCAATGTAAGCGAAAAAATAAACGCCCCGATAATATCAATATTTCCTTTATCGTCCTTTAAAAGCATTGAGAATATTCCGAGTAAAGCAACCCAAATCACTCCCCAAAGTATCATAAGTTTGGTAGAAACTCCTGATTTTGGCGTTTGCTCTACCACTTGCTGTTGTACCTCTTCTTTGTTTGGTTTCCCTCCGATTTGTTCACCTTCTGGAGTTACTAAAAATCTGTTTTTCAGCGTGATAAATATAAGAACACTCAATAACATTCCCAAACAAGCACATAAGAATCCCCATTTAAAATCTTCAGGATTTCCTGTATCGCCCAGATAACCACAAAGTAGCGGTGCGATGAAAGCCCCTAAGTTGATTCCCATATAGAAAATAGTGAAAGCTCCGTCTACACGCGTATCGTTTTTAGGATAAAGCTGTCCTACCATCGTAGAAATATTCGGTTTAAAGAATCCGTTTCCGAAAATCAAAAATCCAAGTCCTATAAACATCAAAGTAGGAGCAAAATCTGGATTGTCTTTATAAAACATTCCCGAAAGGAACATAAAAAATTGACCTATCGCCATTAAAAATCCGCCCACGATTACCGAACGCTGATTTCCCCAATATCTATCGGCGATATACCCTCCGATAAGCGGCGTAAGATATACCAAGCCTGTATAACTTCCGTAAATCTGCGAACTTAGTTCTTTATCAAACAATAGAGCCTTTGCCATAAATAAGACAAACAAAGCTCTCATACCATAGTAAGAAAAACGCTCCCACATTTCGGTAAAGAATAAAAGATATAACCCTTTTGGGTGTCCTTTTTTTGCAACAGTTGTACTCATTTTATAATTTATTTTTAATTTATTCCGACAAATATACTTTTTTATCAGAAAATTCCAACAAAAAACCTACATTCATCACTTTTTTTGATTGTTATTTTAAAATTTGGTCGTGTTATAAAAAGTATGATGATAGTTCCGATTGTCAGGCTGAGCATACTCTGCTTTCACAGACTATGCTCAGCCTGACAGAAACATCTTTTTTTGTAAAATATCATACTTTTTGCATCAACTTCAAAAATTTTTTCCCTACTTCACGCCTTTTTCTTTCAACGCTCTGTTCAAGCTCTTTAAGATAGCTACCCCAATGAGCGTTGCCATAAGCAAAAGTCCGCAATTTACCCAGAAGAACGAAGTCTTGTCCTCGTAGCCGTACCACATTCCTGCCAGTACGCCCGAAAGTTTGTTTCCGATGGCTGTCGAAAGGAAGAATCCACCCATCATCAAGGCTGTAATTCTCGGTGGCGAAAGTTTTGACACCAGCGAAAGCCCCATAGGCGAAAGGCATAATTCCCCAATGGTTATCACTCCGTACGCCGCCACAAGCCATAGTGCAGAGGCTTTTACCAAGCCATTGTTCGCCGCCACTACCGCCGCTACCATCACAAGGCAACTTAATGCCGAAATGAACATTCCCAAAACGATTTTCGCAGGGGTTGTCGGCTCTTTGCCTCGCTTTCTGAGGTACATAAAAAATCCAACCACCAAAGGCGTTAAAGCCACCACCCAAAACGGATTGATAGACTGAAACAATTCAGGGTTGTATAGATAAATCGGTTTGTCTGTATTCGCTTCTAAATCAGCTCTTTGCTCTGGCGAAATGTTTCTAAAATACACATCTTTGCCGATTTCTTTTTTGGCGTTTCCAGCCTCGTCTTTTACCGTTTGGTAAGCATCGTCATAGACCACCACTTCGGCATCTTTGTACGATTTTTCTTCCACCAAATAAATGCTACTCAGCGGTTTTTCAAGCACTTCTGGTACGCTTCTATCGGTATAATATTTCGCCCAAGTGGTCAAAACCGTTCCATTTTGTTTGAAAACTGCCCAAAACATAAGGCTCACCGCGAAAATGGCAAGTAACGCCCCAATCGGTTTTTTGTCCTCTTTGTTGGCACGAACAAAAAGCGAAACATAGAACAAAATCACAGGAATACACCCAAAAATAAAGGCATCGGTACTATCACTTCCGAAGACATTCCCTGGGATAATCCACCCCAAACCGCCTACTACAATCGCAGGTAAAAACACCTTGATAAGCACCGAAGAAATCGTGGTATCGCCCTCTTGCGTAGGTTTTAGCACATCGGCGTGAACGATATGTTTTCTGCCCAAAGAAAAGATGATAAGCCCCAAAAACATACCAATTCCTGCGGTGATAAACGCCTCGCTCCAACCGAATTTATTTCGCATAAACGCCGCTATAATATTGCAAATAAACGCCCCAATATTGATTCCCATATAGAAAATATTGTACCCAGCGTCTTTATTATTTTTGTACTGTTCTTCGGAGTATAAATTTCCTAAAAGCGTGGAAATACTCGGCTTAAAGAAGCCATTCCCCACGATGATTGCCGCCATAGAAAGGTAGAAAAAGCTCAGCGACTGCGAAGCTCCCAGCCCTATGTAACCCAGCCCCATAAGCGTTCCGCCGATGTAGATAGACTTGGTATAACCGAGCATTCTGTCGGCTAAAAATCCGCCCAAAAACGGCGTAAGATAGGTAAGAGCGATGAATGTCCCGAAGATGTCGTACGCCACCTTGTCATCAATCTGCAAACCGCCCGTAGTCTTGGGGTCAATCATATACAAAACGAAAATTCCGAGCATCAGATAGTACCCAAAACGCTCCCACATTTCTGTGAAAAACAAATAATAAAGTCCCTTTGGATGATTTCTATTATTAGCCATAGTAAATAGTATTGATTTTTATAGTTTTTCTTTAATATAATCTGTCATTTTTTGGTATAATTGATTGCGTGTATTACCGCCGTAAATGCCGTGGTCTTTGTCAGGATAAATAAGCCAATCAAAATTTTTATTCAAACTTACTAACTTGTTAATCAGCACCATAGCATTCTGTACGTGTACGTTATCATCGGCTGTACCGTGAATGATGAGGTAATTTCCTTTGAGTTTTTCGGCGTGTGTAATGGGCGAATTTTGGTCGTACCCTGTTGGATTTTCTTGCGGAGTGGTCATAAACCGCTCGGTGTAAATGGTATCGTAAAAACGCCACGAAGTAACGGGAGCCACCGCAATCGCCATTTTAAAAACGTCCGCCGCTTGAAAAAGGCAGTTGCTCGACATAAATCCGCCAAAACTCCACCCCCAAATACCGATTCTATTTGCGTCTATATACGGTTCTTGGGCGAACTTTTTAGCCACAAAAATCTGGTCTTCGACTTCGTATTTTCCTAATTCTTTTTGCGTACATTTCTTAAAATCAGCACCTTTGTAGCCCGTTCCGCGTCCGTCTACACAAAGCACCACATACCCTTCTTGAGCCAACAAATAATGCCAATAATCGTTTGCCGAATGCCACGCATTTTTTACCGATTGCGACCCTGGTCCTGAATATTGATACATCAAGAGTGGGTATTTTTTATTGGGGTCGAAATTCGCTGGTTTGATGAGCCACGCGTTGAGTTTATCGCCTTTTTCGTTGGAAATTTCAAAAAATTCTTTGTCCGACAATCCGAATTGTTTTACGCTGTCTTTCAGTTTGTTATTATTCAGAATTTCTTTGATTGGCGTTCCAGATTGGCTGTCGTTTAGGGTGTAAAGTGTTGGTTGCGTTGCACTCGAAAACTGGTTGATATACAAGCTAAAATCAGGGCTGAATGTAGCTTCGTTCGTACCTTTTTCTACCGAAAGCCCTTTTTTGTTTTTTCCGCTGAGGCTAATGCGATACACACCGCGATTGATAGCGCCATTTTCGGTGGATTGGTAGAAAATATTTTTGGTTTTCGCATCGAAACCGTAGTACGAAGTTACCTCCCAACTGCCGTTTGTGATTTGTTTTTTGAGTTTTCCGCTTTTGTCGTAGTGATAAATGTGGTTGAAACCGCTTTTTTCGGAAGTCCAAATAAAGCTGTTATCGTCCAAAAACGTAAGGTCGTCCGTGATGTCGATGTACGCCTTGTCTTTTTCTTCCAAAATCACTTTTGCCTCTTGGGTGGTGGCGTTTACAAACCACAATTTCAATTCGTTTTGATGTCTGTTTAAGGTCTGAACACTCAGCATATCAGCCTCTTGCGTCCATTTGATACGCGGAATATAATACGCCTCTAACGGAATTTTGACCGTATTTTTCGTCTTTACATTATATATATGTAGCGAAACGATGGAGTTATTTTCCCCTGCTTTCGAATACTTAAATACCTGTTGCTGAGGGTATAAGCCGTCTTTGTACACGTCCATCGAAAATTCAGGTACTTGCCGTTCGTCAAAGCGAATGTACGCCACATAATCGCCGTTTTTGCTCACATCGAAAGCACGAACAAAGGCAAATTCTTCCTCGTAAACCCAGTCGGTAATGCCGTTGATGATTTTGTTTTTTGCTCCGTCTGAGGTTATGGTTGTTTCTTTTTCGGTCTGTAAATCAAATAGATAGATATTATTTTCGGCGGCATAAATTACCGATTTTCCGTCAGCCGAAAACACAGGTTCTTGAATTTTTCGATGGCTAACCTTCCGAACAGACTGATTTTCAATGTCATACACATAAAAATCCGCTACAAACGAATGTCTGTAAATTCCTTCGGAGTTGGTAGCGATGAGCAATTTTTTTTCATTTTTATCGAACGAATAGCTGTCAACAGATTTGATTTGCTCGGAATTTTGGGTATCGAAAAGCGTTTTTACCTTTTGTAAGGTTTTGAAATCGTACAAATCAATCTGCGTTGATTGTGTATTGCGGTCGTAATGAAGCACGGTATACTGGTTGGCATTGCTCAACGCCGACAAATTGGACATCCGCTGGACAGAAAACGTACCTTTACGCCAAATGTCGTCCAAGCTAATTGGCTTGTTTTGAGCGTTTAAACTCAAAGAAATTAATGTGAAAAATAGTAGAAAAAGATGTATTTTTATCTTCATTTGGTTAGGCATAAGTGATTTCAAACGTACAATGTTACTAAAAAAAAATGATTTGGATAGAAATTTTTAGTTATAAATGTAACAAAAAGAATGTTTTTGTTTGATAGTCAAAGTTTTATAAAGTGTTAAATAAATAAAAAAATATTTTGAGGATATAATTTTTAACTTTTCGGGAAAAATATGTAATTTTGTAACGTTCAAAAATAGAATCTTCTAAAAAATATAAAATAATTCAAATATGAGAAAAAAAATTGTTGCAGGAAACTGGAAAATGAACAATGATTTGAAAAAATCGACAGAACTGATTGCTGATTTGTTAAAAAAACTACCTAAAACAGCAGCCGAAGTAATGGTTGCACCTACGTTTGTAAACCTTGCCACAGCGGTAGAAGCTGCCAAAGGAAGTGCCGTAGAGGTAATCGCTCAGAATATGCACTTTGCTGAAAATGGGGCATATACAGGCGAAATTTCGGCTGAAATGCTACAAAGTGTAGGGGTAAAAACCGTAATTTTAGGACATTCGGAGCGACGTGCTTACTTTAACGAAACCGATGAATCATTGGCGAAAAAAGCAAACACAGCATTGAAACACAACATCCGAATGGTGTTCTGTATCGGAGAAGAATTGGCAGACAGAAAGTCAAACAATCACTTTAAAGTAGTTGAAAATCAGATTAAAAACGGACTTTTTCACCTTTCAGCGGATGCTTGGAAAAATATCGTGTTGGCATACGAACCCGTTTGGGCTATCGGAACGGGCGAAACGGCAAGTCCAGAACAAGCTCAGGAAATGCACGCTTTTATCCGTAAAACCTTGACAGACAAATACGGAAAAGACGTAGCCAACAGTGTATCAATTCTTTACGGAGGAAGTGTAAAACCAGATAACGCCAAAGAAATTTTCGCAAAAGAAGATGTTGATGGCGGACTTATCGGAGGAGCTTCCCTCAAAGCAGATGATTTTATCGCAATCATAAACGGAATTTAATTTTTTATTTTTAGGCAATAGGGAATAGGAGTTAGGGAATAGAATGAAAGAATTTTAGAAAGTAAGTTTTTTTTTTTTTTACTTTCTAAAATTCCTAATCTTTCTATCTTTGCTAACCCTTAGCCCCTAATCCCTAACTTCTAACCCCTAAAAAATGTTACAAAACGATTTATTTTTAAGAGCCTTAAATGGCGAAATGGTGGAGCGTCCGCCAGTGTGGATGATGCGTCAAGCGGGGCGGTATTTGCCTGAATTTAGAGCTTTACGCGATAAATACGATTTTTTTACACGTTGTAAAACTCCTGAATTGGCAGCCGAAATTACAGTGCAACCCATTGATATTGTGGGAACTGATGCGGCTATTTTGTTTTCGGATATTTTGGTAGTACCACAAGCGATGAATATTGAAGTGGAAATGAAATCAGGTGTAGGTCCTTGGTTGCCTAATCCGATTCGTTCTGCAAAAGATGTTGATAATGTGATAGTTCCCAACATAAATGAGACTTTGGGCTATGTAATGGAAGCTATCAAAATTACCAAACAGATGCTTGCCAATCGTGTGCCTCTCATTGGGTTTGCAGGTTCACCTTGGACGATTTTCTGCTATGCTGTGGAAGGAAAAGGTTCGCGGGATTTTAATATTGCCAAAGAATTGTGCTTTACCGACCCAGCGACGGCTCACAAATTGTTACAAAAAATCACCGATGCCACTATTTTATATCTGAAAGAAAAAGTAAAAGCAGGGGTAGATGCTGTTCAGGTATTCGACAGCTGGGGAGGAGTGCTTGGTTTAGCTGATTATCAGGAATTTTCGTGGCGATATACCAATCAAATAGTAGAAGCCTTAGCACCGCTTACCAAAGTGATAGTATTCGGAAAAGGCTGTTGGTTTGCATTGCCTGAGATGGCAAAATCCAAAGCATCGGCATTAGGAGTAGACTGGACGTGTACGCCTGAAAAAGCACGAGAGCTAACGGGAAGCAAGATTACTTTGCAAGGAAATTTTGACCCTTCACGATTGTTGTCGCCTCCGTCTGAAATTAAGAAAATGGTAACGAAAATGATTGACGATTTCGGGAAAGACCGCTATATAGCCAATTTAGGACACGGAATTTTACCAAATATTCCAGTGGAAAACGCTCAAGCATTTGTCGAAGCCGTGAAAACATATCAAGCGAAATAAATAATGATATATTGGTGCGAGTGTTTACACTCGTACCTCTTTTTGCTAATTGTTTTTTAAAATATCAGCAAGTATCTTTCTGGCTCTCAATAGAGTAACTTTCACATTGCTGAGAGAAGTATCCATTAGTTTGGCTATTTCTTTGTAAGATTTCTCATTCAGATAACGAAGCTGGATAATAGTTCTATATGGCTCTTTGAGTTGTTTGATACAAGTGAGCAGACGATTTAAATTTTGTTCTGTGATAAGATTGTCTTCGGCTGTAGGAGATTCATCGACAATAGTTTTGACTTCATTATCTTCTGAAGAAGAAGTATATAGTGGATTTTTCTGTTGATTTCGAATCATATCAATATGGATATTTTTCGAAATCGCGATTAGCCAAGTTTTGAAAGAAAAATTCTCGTCATAGGTAGCAATTCGGTCAAAAGCCTTTGAAAAAGTCTGTATGGTAATGTCTTCAGCATCATTTTCATCATCAACTCGTTTTAATTGAAAATTATAGACATCACCCCAAAAAACATCAAGTAAGTAACTGAATGCCTTTTGGTTACCTTTTTTGGCTTCTTGAATTTTTTTCTGTACTAAGTCTGGCATTGAACATATTTTTACTGAGCAAGTTTGCTACCAAAATGTTAATTTATAATTTTTTGCATTCTTGTTCATCTGGCATTTTTCCGCAGAAACCACAAGGTTCACCACTTTTGTTTAAATGTGGACTTTGGCTAGCACAAGTACCTGAAAATTTTCCGCCTTTTTTTACCCATATTTTAATAGCAATACCTGCTACACAAACAGCTAAAATACCGATTGTCAATAAGATAAGTTTCATGTTTCTCTCTGTTTTTATTTTAAATCATATAGTGAATTGACTGCAATCACACGCTCCATAGTGAATCCTTCGGCAAAATCTACACCAATTAGTCTGCCTAAATCTCTGGCTCGGTAGGTAACGCTGTCCAAAAAATTTTTATCGGAAATAGGAGTACTGGGTTCATCGCTGTTAGCATCGTAAAATTGGGTTTTGTACGCCAATACCGAAGCTAATTTTTTATCCATAAATCCTGAAATATCCACTACGAAATCAGGTTCAAGGTTTTTCCATTGGATATAATGATAAACCACTTTGGGTCGCCACACCTCTTGTGTAACTCCTTCGTAATCCGTATTTATTTTCCGAAGACCGCTTAAAAAACAAGCATCACTAACGAGTTTGCTACCTTTGCCGTGGTCAATATGACGGTCGTCAATAGCATTACAAAGTACAATTTCAGGGCGGTATTTTCGTATTATTTTGATGATTTCCAATTGATGAACTTGGTCATTGACAAAAAAACCGTCTGCAAATTTTAAATTCTCACGAACTTCTACTCCCAAAATACGAGCCCCTTCGGCAGCCTCTTTCTTGCGAATTTGAGCGTTGCCTCGTGTTCCCAATTCGCCTTGAGTAAGGTCTATAATTCCCACTTTTTTACCAAGAGAGACCTCTTTGGCTATGGTTCCCGAACAACCTAATTCTACATCATCAGGATGAGCTCCAAAGGCTAATATGTCTAATTTCATTTTGTAATTTGCTAATTTTCAATCCAGTATATGATTTCCTTATCATCGGGTTTGGTTCGTGGTGAAATTACTTTTTCTAATTTTCCGTTTGTTCCGATAAGATACTTTTGAAAATTCCATTGTACTTCTGAATCCTCAACTCCGTTTTTCTTTTTCTGAGTTAAAAATTGATATATAGGATGTATATTATCGCCTTTTACTGTGATTTTTTCCATCATAGGGAAAGTAACACCATAGTTTATTTTACAAAATTCAGCAATTTCTTGGTTCGTACCAGGTTCTTGCGATTTAAAATCATTGGCAGGGAAGCCGATAATGACAAAATTTTTATCTTTATATTTTTGATATAAAGCCTCTAAGGCTTCGTATTGAGGTGTTAGCCCACATTTGGAAGCTGTGTTTACAATCATTATTTTTTTTCCTTTTAAATCGGTGAATGAAAAATCTTTTCCCGTGATATCTTTGACGGTAAACTGATAGATAGTCATATCATTAGAGTTTTTCTGTTGAGCGTTTGTGAGGGCAAAAACAGATAAAATTAAAGTTGTAAAAAATTGTTTCATAGTGATTATTTTTTTTTGCAAATATACAAATTTATAACTAAAAAACTTTCTGAGAGTAAGTTTTCTGTTATTTTAATACAAATAATTGTTTAAAAAAGATTGTTTGTGTTGATTTTGAATGTTTTATAGTGAATTAATGATTTCTCTTGCTTTTTTGGTTACTTCGCTTGCGGGTTTTGTGGGTAAAATGGTTTCATTGAAATCTTGCAATGCGTCATCTATTTTTTTCAAAGCCTCTGTGTTATTACTTTTTTGAAATTCATTTTTCAGAAGATGTACTTTTTCATAAAATTGAATTCCTTCAATCATTCGTTCTAATCGGATAGAACTTCGTCCCATAGGGTAGGAGAGGTAAGTATCGCCCGCCGCCCACGTTACAAAACGGCTATCAAGGAGAGGTTCTAATGTCCAACTATTAAATGCCCAACGGAGGTATCCGTCCAGATTTTCTTTACAGGCATACCAAGCAAGCCATTCGCTTTCAGCTGGTTCACTGAAAGTGAATGTGTTAGGATAAGGTTCTTCACAACACGTATAAAATGTGGTGATTTTACCTTGTTTTTTGCGTTTGGTTTTTACTTCATCAGTATATTTCATTCGTAGTGCTACGCAATAATCGTCCAAATGAGGTTCTAATTCGTTGTATAGTGTTCCTGCCAAAGAAACTTTGAAGTTAGGGTCGGCTTTTTTGATGATTTTAAATGTTTCGAGCATTACTTCCATGGGGCGTTCGTCCATAGAAATAAATGTTTTCTCAAACCAGCCTTTGGTTTTTAAATGTTTGGCAAAAGCGGAAAGCATTGCAGTCCACATTTCTTCGTACTGAGTTTCTCCAGGTTTGGTTTCGATGCTTTGTAATTGATTGGTAGCTTGATCGAAATATTGGAAAGAAAGTTTCCAAGGAACCATTGAATAGCAGTTGATTTGCTTTGTTACTCCCATTTGGTGCATAAACTCAACCCATTTGTCAAACACAGCAAAGTCAAAATGCCACGAGCCGTCCAATTTCTTAAACCAAGTTACCATCGAATTAAAAGCATCGTGCGTTTGTCCACCCCACGGCTTGTGTATAATAGAAGCTGTGATGGATTTTCCGCCAGCCGCTACATAAGGCTGTAATTCGGTGCGTAATTTTTCAAAATGTTCTGCACTCCAAGGAGTTACATTGTAATATCGAGCTACGGCGTATGGATTTTGCCATAAGTCCAAATGAAAAGTCCAATCTTTTGGTTGTGGCAAAGTTCGGTTAATAATTTCGATTTCTAAAGGAAGTTTTTTTATCGTTTTGGAATGATTTTTTATAGTAACAATCCCTTTGTAAATGCCTGTTTGAGTGTTTTGAGGTACTTGCACTTTTATCCAAATGCCTTGTGATGAACGTTCAGTAAGAGGTAATTTTTTGCTAATATGGTCTAAAACATCGGCTACAAGCGTGGAATCGTACTCGGAAGAAATGCGACGCCCACAGCCTCCTTTACCATCTTTGTTAAGCTCATCGGTCATAACATATCGCACGAATGATGCTTGTAGATTGTCCTTTTTGAGTATATATTTACCACTCTTGAAGTCTGATATTTCGATAGATATTTCTGTATTTTTATCCGTATTGGAAAGTGCTATTTGTGCAGAAACTCGTTCACCTTTCCACGCTTTGAGGCGTTTGGAGGGTTTTAAATCGGAAGCGGGTTCTTCTTTTTTATAGCGTATATCGGTACTTCCCCAGCCGATTTGGATTCCTTTGTGATTTTTCCATTTTTGGATATCAGTAGAAATGGGATTAGGTAATTCGATGTAATTTTCGGTAGGATATGCCGATTGTCCTGTTTTTATTCCTGAGTGAGTAATGCCTTCTTGGGTTTGTGCAAATCCTATAAACCCGATAATATTCATTAAAGTAAATATATAAGATTTCATATTTAATATTTTATTTGCAAATTTAGATAATTATAATCTAAAAACAAAGCATTTTCAGTATTTCTACCGATTAGTAAAAAATAAAAAGCCCGCTTGTAAACGGGCTTTTACTTAAAACTAACTAATTCATTTATGAAGAATGATAATAACAACTATTAAAAAACACTAAAAAGAACACATCTTCATAATGAATCGCAAACGAAATATAAAACACTACGACTATTATTTTTCCTTTGCTTTTGTAACAAACAGATGGATACCGTTTGCAATATTAACAACAACACGGCAAAGGTAGAAAACTTTTTTTAATCAGCAAAATTAATTTAGATTTATTTTAAATTAATTTTTTAATAAATTGATTTTAAGTTGATTATCATTAATTAAAAAATAGATTTTATTTAAAAAAATGTGTTTTGGATTTCAATGTTAAATTTTGGATAACTAAAATACTGAAAAGATTTAACTTTTTTCTACCTTTGCACAATGGAATTTTCATCAAAACTTTTAGAAAATGCAGTTTACGAAATCGCTCAACTTCCTGGGATAGGTAAGCGAACGGCATTACGCTTGGCGTTACATCTGCTTAAACAACCTGAAGAACAGTCGTTTAGACTTGCTAACGCACTATTAAATTTACGAACTCATATTCAGTATTGTAAAAATTGTCATAATATTTCGGATGTTGAAATCTGTGAAATTTGCGATAATCCTAGTTGAAATTCAGAGATTATTTGTGTGGTGGAAGATTTTCGTGATGTGATGGCAATTGAAAATACAGGGCAATTTTTCGGGCAGTACCACGTTTTGGGTGGAAAAATATCACCGATTGATGGTGTAGGACCTTCTAATTTGAATATTACCTCATTGGTGAAGAAAGTGGCATCAGGCGAAGTGAAAGAACTTATTTTTGCTCTTAGCAACACGATGGAAGGAGATACAACTAACTTCTATATTTTCAAGCAAATAGAGCATTATGATATAACGATTTCTGTTATTGCACGAGGAATTTCGGTAGGAGGAGAACTCGAATACGCAGATGAGGTTACTTTAGGTAGAAGTATTGCACAGCGAGTTCCTTTTGAACAAGCCTTAAAGAGTTGAAAATGAAAATACAAAGTAAAAAATATAAAAAATATCTCAAGCAGAAATAAATCATCAAATACTATTTTTATCAATAAAAAATATGTAATTTGTTTTTTTTTCATATCTTTGGGCGTATTTTTATTTTATTTATAATGATTAGCATTGTGTTAATCCCTAACCACTACTATTTAAAAAATGGCTAAATATGAATTAAAATTGCCCAAAATGGGTGAAAGTGTTGCAGAGGCAACTATTACAAATTGGTTAAAAACGGTAGGTGAATCTGTTCAAGCTGAGGAAGGTGTAGCAGAAATCGCTACCGATAAGGTAGATACTGAGGTAATATCAGAGTTTTCTGGGGTGATAGTAGAACTCTGTTTTCAAGTAAATCAAGTAGTGAAAGTAGGTGAAGTAATGGCTGTTATTGAGACCGATACCACCGAAAATGTTAATGAGCCACAAGCCGCAAAAACCATAGTGGAAGAAATAGTTCATATCCAGAATACGACTTTACAAAGCGAAACTCCAAAGGCAGAATCCACATCCTCCAAACGCTTTTATTCGCCATTAGTGAAAAGTATCGCTAAAAAAGAAGGAATATCAATAGATGAGCTTGTCCAAATTAAAGGAACAGGTGCTGAAAACCGAGTTACAAAGCAAGATATGCTTAATTATTTGGAAAACAGAGAAAAAACATCGGGTGCATCACAAATTACTTTTGGAATACCTACACTTCAAGCAGAAATTTCAACCGAAAGAAAAATAGAACTTGTTAAAAAAGGTGATGAGCTTATCGAAATGTCTCGAATGGGTAAAATCATTGCTGAACATATGATACAAAGTAAGCATATTTCGGCTCATGTTCAGAGTTTTACAGAGGTTGACGTAACCCGAATTTGGAATTGGCGTAATAAAGTAAAAGACGCTTTTGAGAAAAGAGAAGGCGAAAAATTTACATTTACACCTATATTTATGGAAGCGGTAGCTAAAGCATTGCTTGACTTTCCCATGATGAATGTTTCGGTGGAAGGAACAACCATCATCAAAAAGAAAAATATTAATATAGGTATGGCTACGGCTCTCGCTGATGGAAACCTAATTGTTCCAGTTATAAAAAATGCAGACCAATTAAGTTTACGAGGTATGGCAAAGGTAGTAAATGATTTGGCTACTCGTGCCAGAAATAACACGCTAAAACCTGATGAGATAAAAGACGGAACTTATACCGTAACGAATATCGGTTCGTTTGGAAATGTATTCGGTACGCCTATTATTAATCAGCCACAAGTGGGGATTTTGGCAATAGGAACTATTCGTAAAGTACCAGCTGTTATAGAAACACCTGAAGGTGATGTAATAGGAATTCGTTATAAAATGATGCTATCGCATAGTTATGACCATCGGGTGGTAAATGGAGCTTTGGGCGGAATGTTTGTACAACGTGTAGCAGAATATCTCGAACATTGGGATACAAATAGAGAATTATAATTATTCTAAATTTGCTATTTTCAGCCCTGAAAATGATTTTTATCATATTTTTAATGCTCCAATAACTTCCTTTTAAAGGAAAAAGATGTATCTTTGCAGCCGTAATTTTAAATTCAAGATGATAAACCTATGGCGATAAAGATTACAGATGATTGTATAAACTGTGGAGCTTGTGAACCTGAGTGTCCTAACAATGCCATTTATGAAGGTGCTGATGATTGGCGTTATAGTGACGGAACAGCCCTCCAAGGCAATGTGGTATTACCCAATGGAAAGCAAGTGAAAGCAGATGAGGTACAAGAACCTATTAGCGATGATTACTATTTCATTGTAACAGAGAAATGTACGGAATGTATTGGTTTTCATCAAGAACCTCAATGTGCTGCGGTTTGTCCTGTAGATTGTTGTGTTCCCGATGAAGACAATAAAGAATCTGAAGAAGAACTTACTGCTAAAAAGAAATTTTTACATAACGAAGATTAAAACAAAAACTCCAAAATATTTGGAGTTTTTTTATTTCTTAATAATCAATTCCTTTACTTTTATATTTTTCACTTTACTTTCTGCCCACGCAATGACATCCAAATAACGTAAAGAACGTCTATTGTACGGATTTTCAGCTATTTGAATTAAGGTTTTTAATAAGTCTTCAAATGATTTTTGGCATTCGTTAGGGTAAAGTTTATATATTTTTGAGAAAAACAAAGCCACTTCTTTTTGTACTTCGGTAGGGCGTTGCATTTTCTGTAACAATCGAAGCATACTCGCCACCGATTCTTCAAAATCGGCATCAAAACCCGATTCAAATTTCGCCATTAAAGAAAGAATGTGGCTGTGGAAAAGTAAATCTTCTTGTACATCATTGATTTTGTGTGAGATAATTTTTTGAGTGAAATGCAAAGTCTGTTTGTAATCCTCGTTGATGAATGACAAAGCACCCATTTTGAAATATAAAATCAAAATATGATGTGTATCTATTTTAGTTTCAAATATTTTGATTTCAGACAAAATATTTTTTTCTACCAATTTGTATTGAGAAAAGTTTCCTTTTAGGAAGAAAAAGTTTAATAAATTCGTATTTACATCAATGAATAGAGCTATTTTAACATTTTCATTTTCAGGTATTTGTTTGTTTTTTATAGTTTCTTTGAGTTTATTCCACCAAAATTCAAATTCGGAAATACCTCTATTCAAAAATAATGACTCCAAAAGATAATTATTTCCTTTTAAAAACCAAATAGGATTATTTTGAATCATTTCGGGATTTTCATAAAAAAGCGAAACCCATTTTGATGAATATTCATACGCACTCTCAAAATCCTGCAAAAGTAATGATTTCCAGACGTACGCTTGATAAAGCCATAATTGTTCCCGAACTCCCATTATATCAATAGAAAGTTTGGAAATATTTTTATTGAAATAGTTGATTATTAGTAGTTTATAAGATTCATCTTTGGCATATCCGTATTTCAGCATAGAGCTGTATAGCTTCAAAGCCATATTGGAAAGTTTGCTGGTAATTACATTTTGCTGGCTGATGGTTTTTGCCTGCGAGATGAGGGTATCGGCACGTCCTTCTTCGCTACGCGTAATGTATTGAGATTCAATGTTTTTCTCAAATTCAATAATTTCGTATGCACTTGTTTTTTCTTCTGATTTTAGAGTTAGGCGTTTTGCTTTTTCCAATATTTTTAAACTCTGTTTGTAAAGCCCTTTATTATACAGGATTTCGGCAAAGTCTAACTGTTCTCTAATTTGTACCCTGATATTCTGTAAGTTAGGGTTCATTCGTAAACTGATAAGTATCTGGCGATACAGATGTGCTTTGAGATTGGAAAGCTGGGTTTTGGTAGTTATTTTTTTCTTCAAAATGGCTTTTTCATCGTATTCGTCCATTTTCTCTAAAGCCGAAAATAACAATAAAAACTTTGCATCGGCATTAATTCCTAACCGATTTACATACACTTTAAATTGTCGTTTTTCGGACTTAGAAAGTGATTTTATTAACTCAAATAAAATATCTTTTTGAATTTCAGACATCGTAATATTGTTTTATGTAAATTTTTGATTTTTAGAACTTTATGTATTGTTGTAAAAGGTTAGGCATTGTATTGTGAGCAAAAGTACATTTTTTTTGCAAAAAAAGTGGTTTAATTTTGCCTAAAAAATAACATTTTTTAGTTAGAATATAAAAATAGGCAATTTTATGGAAAAAGAAAGAGTACACATTTTTGATACCACTTTGCGTGATGGAGAACAAGTGCCAGGATGTAAGTTGAACAAAGCTCAAAAATTGATTATTGCTGAAAAGTTAGACGAATTAGGCGTAGATGTAATTGAAGCAGGGTTTCCGATTTCAAGCCCAGGGGATTTTGAAGCGGTAGATGCAATTTCTAAAATAGTGAAAAATGCTACTGTTTGTGGGCTTACGCGTGCCAACAAAAAGGATATAGACGTAGCGGCACAAGCTCTCAAACACGCTAAAAAACCACGAATTCATACAGGAATAGGCACTTCTGATAGTCATATTAAATATAAATTTAACACAACTCGTGAGCAAATTGTAGAACGTGCCGTAGAAGCCGTGGCTTATGCCAAGCGTTATGTAGACGATGTGGAGTTCTATGCTGAAGATGCAGGACGTACAGACAATGAATTTCTGGCTTATGTACTTTCGGAAGTAATCAAAGCTGGTGCTACCGTTTTAAACATTCCCGATACTACAGGATATTGTTTGCCAGAGGAATACGGTTCTAAAATTAAATATTTGAAGCAACATGTACAAGGTGTAGACAAAGTAATACTTTCGTGCCATTGTCATAATGATTTGGGACTTGCGACAGCTAATGCTATTTCAGGTGTTTTAAATGGAGCTCGTCAGATAGAATGTACCATAAATGGAATAGGGGAGCGAGCAGGAAATACTTCATTGGAAGAAGTCGTAATGATTTTGAAACAGCATCCCTACTTAAAGCTCGATACGAATATTAATACCAAAATGCTCAATTATATGAGTCAATTAGTGTCTGAAAGTATGGGAATGCCTGTACAGCCTAACAAGGCTATTGTAGGGGCAAATGCTTTTGCTCATAGTTCAGGAATCCATCAAGATGGAGTGATAAAAAATCGGGAAACCTATGAAATCATCGACCCAGCCGATGTAGGTGTGAATGAATCGTTAATAATATTAACAGCCCGAAGTGGACGCTCAGCATTGGCTTATCGGTTTAAAAATCTTGGACATAATGTAACCAAAGACCAATTGGACATACTTTATGTGGAATTTTTGAAAATAGCCGATGCTAAAAAAGAAGTCGTAGATAGTGATTTAGAAGAATTAATCCGTATTTTTGTTCCAGCATAATTTTTTTTGATTTTAAAACTGAATAACGATAATAAAAGTATTTATTTTGCTTTTTTTCAATAAAATAAATTGATTTTCATTTTTATTAATGGATTCAATTTATATATTTGTAACAGAATAACTACAAATAAAACATAAAAAATAACAACAATTTTGTATGAGTAAAAAAACACTATTTGATAAAGTTTGGGACGCTCACGTGGTAGAAACGATTCCTAACGGACCTCAAATTCTCTACATTGATAGGCATCTTATTCACGAGGTAACTAGCCCACAGGCGTTTGCTGAATTGGAAAGTAGAGGTATTCCTATTTTTAGGAAAAATCAAATTACTGCCACAGCCGACCATAATGTCCCAACGCTGAATCAAGACCGCCCTATTACCGACGCTTTATCACGTAAACAAGTACAACAACTTACAGAAAATTGCCAAAAAAATGGCATTACACTTTACGGTTTAGGGCATCCTTATCAAGGTATTGTTCACGTAATTTCGCCCGAATTGGGGATTACTCAGCCAGGAATGAGTATTGTTTGTGGTGATAGTCATACCTCTACACACGGGGCTTTTGGGGCGATAGCTTTTGGGATAGGAACTAGTCAAGTGGCACAAGTATTTGCAAGTCAATGTCTTTTGATGAACAAACCTAAATCAATGCGAATTGTAGTTTCGGGTAAGCTAAATCCGCAAGTACAGCCCAAAGACGTAATTTTATATATTATTTCAAAAATAGGAACTGACGGAGGGACAGGATATTTCTGTGAGTATGCGGGCAATGTTTTTGAAGAAATGAGTATGGAAGGACGTATGACGGTCTGCAATATGAGTATCGAAATGGGGTCTCGCGGGGGAATGATAGCTCCTGATGAAATTACATTTAACTATTTGAAAAACAGAGAGTTTTCTCCTAAAGGCGAAGAATGGGATAAGAAAGTAAATTATTGGAAAACATTGCCTACCGATGAAGGAGCAGTTTTTGATAAAGAAATTCACTTCAAAGCAGAAGATATAACACCGATGATTACTTATGGAACGAACCCTGGAATGGGTATTGGGATACACGAAAATATTCCTACTCCTAAAAAT